>CALIIW010000169.1 GCA_938018185.1 uncultured Saprospiraceae bacterium | reverse complement strand
GAAAACAAGGCAGAAAAAAATAAAAAAAGTATGATTAGAAATATTAACATAATAAGGTTGTCAGATGTTGGTTGTCAGTTGTCAGATGTCGGTTGTCAGATGTCAGATGTCAGTTTTTGGTTGACTTAGTAAAGTGTATTCCTTCTATCATTTTTTCTCCTTCATTCAATGTTCATTATTGCAAACCTAAAGGTACGGCTGTGAAACAAATTTTTTGTTTATAATAAATCAAACCCAAACTCACTCCTTCACACTCATCGTTCCCTGAGGCGCTTTGATCTTCCATTTAGTAAAATCCTCATCCGCTTCAAATTGGTATCCATAGATTATATCATCTTCGGTTGTCACTTTTACAAATCTATTTGAATATACCTTCTTTGTACTTTCATTCCAAATCAACTCTTCTGATTCTAAAATCTCATTTTTTACAGACTTCCATACAACAGAATCCGTCATGACAATTTCTTTCTTACGATCATAGCGAATGGCATGTTTTGCTGAAAGCTGACTTACAGAAACAAAGTCATCATTATAAAAGTCAACTTTTATGCCATTGGGAAATTCTTGACGAGGCTCTATCTTATCCTTGTAGGTATTCATCAAGGGAGCGTTGACTATGACTTTTATAATGGCGGAATCTGAATAAATGAGTTCAACTTCTTTTGTTTTTTCAACATTCAGATCATCCCTTTTGACCATTTGATTGATCTCGTTGATATCGTTTTTGCATGAAAATGCAAAAATAGAAACGAGCATCAAAATGCCAGTCCAATTAAGAACTTTAGAAAAATCGACAAGGAAGTAATTAGCCAAATTTGATTTGATTATCTTAGTAAGGTAAAGTCACCTTCGAATAAAATTTCTTTTCCATCAATAAAACCCACCAGTGCATAATAAACATAGACTCCTTCGTGAGAAGGTTGTCCTCTGAATTTACCATTCCAACCTTCAATTTCTGCATTGACTGGAAAGTTTTCCTTTTCCCAAACCAATTCACCCCAGCGATCATATATCTGGAAGAGATTTATTTGAGTAGTTGCAGGTCCTCCAAAGGCAGAGAAAAAATCATTTATGCCATCACCATTTGGCGTAAAGGCATTTGGTATAAATACTGGCCTTACGTCTCTTACAAATATTGTGATCTCATCAGTAGCTATACAGCCATCTTCATCTATTACCGTGATCGTATAAGTAGTTTGGCCTGGCGGAATTAGCGTAAGATCCAAGCATGTTGAACAGGATAATAAAGTATCCGGTGTCCACTGTACATCAACAACGGATCCTGCTGGAGAAACTTTTGCAGATATTATAGCTGAGAAGCCAAGGTCTACCGTTTGATCTGGCCCTGCATCCACTACTAATGGTGGCGGCCCTTCTAATATAACAGCAACATCATCAACACAACCTTTGATATCTATAACCTCAATATCATAAGCTCCTGCAGGCAAATTAATAAAGTTTGAATTAGGTTGAAAGGGACCATCATTGATACTATAGCTGTAGGCCGGATCTCCGCCGCCGCCCGAGACATCAATAAATCCATCTGCAGTATTCGAGCAGTTTGGGTCTCCAAAATCATCTATAGCCAAATTGATATTTGAATCAAAGGCACAACACTCTAAAACTTCTAATTCCAAAATTTCAGTAACCAAACATCCTTCTTCTGTTTCTAAAGTCAAGACAACTAACTTTGTCCCGATAGAAGGAAAGGTGACTGCAAATGGACCATTTCCTGAACCAGATGGCGGTATCGCATCTTCAGCAAAGAACCAAGTTTTAGACAAGATGGTCCCGTTGACATAAGAAGAGAGATCATTGATCATAACTTCTCGATCACACTCTACCTCAACTGGAATAATTTCAAAGTCTGCAATAGGTCCGGCAAATGTTCCACTTCCTCCAAAAGACAAAGAAAAACCATTTCCTGAACCCGAAAAATTATTTATTCCAATTGCGTACACTTTTCCTACTTCCATTTGTATGGCTGAGACATAATTATTATCTCCAGGCTGACAACCACAGGTTTCTCCCAAATCTGTATCTCCAACAGAAAGTCCTGTTGGACCTGTACAAGGTTCCCATTCTGAAAGTGGAGCTCCAGTATTTTCTCCTGAGAGCATACATCTCAATTCAATTTTCTGAGAACAGTCATCTATCCCATTTGGTAGTTCATAAACCACAAAGTCAATATCATCATTTGGGTTTAAAGGCGTAATATCAAATGTTAAAGAACCAGCATCAAGGCAAGTCCATTTATACCAGGTTGAATTTCTTTCATCCATTATACAATCAGTAAGACTATTATTACAATCAGAATCAATATATTCATTTGAGTTATTGCCCTCTCCCAAAACCTGCTCTACCGTAAAAGTCTCCTTGTTACATAAAATTACACCAGTTGGACAATCTCCAGAAGGTTCTGGAACTTGATTAAAATTGATAAGACATAGTTGGAAGCTTCCTGTAAATCCATTTCTTGCATTCACTCTCAAATAGTACCTAGCGCCAACTGTTAGGGGCCCGCTAATAACTTCAACTATATTTTCATCAAAAGCATCAGAAATACATTCTACTTCATTAAGATTGCTACAATTACCATTGTATAATGCAACTTCTGGATTATTTAGAGTTCCTCCATTTGCAAGATCCGTATCTCCAATAACTCTGATATTAATAAAAGTACCTTGAGCTATGAATGAAAACCAGACATCATTATCCTCTTCGCCATTGGGAAAACACATTGGACTCGGAATTCCTGACTCTGTGGCTCCCACATTGCTAAATTCACCAAGACCAGAACAGTAATCCCTAGGATCTGAAATATAAATAGAAGATTCACAAAAATCATTGAGAACTTGCGCGCGAAGCACATTCTGAAAAAGGGCAAAAAAAACGAAGCAAAGTATAAGTTTGTGATTCATATATCTATATATCCATGTAAAACGTGAGAACTCTTTAGTAGTTGTAGCAATTTATGCTTGATTCCTAAATAAAACGTCATAAATTTAGGGAAAAGTACGGCTAAGGCTCAATATTACTTGTCATTTAGGACTAATTTAAGACAAAGCCTGCCTCATTGCAATTTTATGATACGATTCATCCCCAATTTCATCACTTTATTAAATGCCTTTAGTGGCTGCTTAGCCATTGTTTTCCTTTTTAAAGAGGACTATAATCTGCTTTTCGCTGCATTTGCAGCCTGTCTTTTATTAGATTTTGGAGATGGCTTAGCTGCAAGGCTGCTAGATGTCAAATCTGAGGTTGGCAAAGAGCTTGATTCTATGGCTGATATGGTTCCTTTTGGGGTATTACCTGGGGCGATCCTTTACCAGCTTATTGCCCAGCATACGGGAGGATGGCCAGAATGGACTGCTTATTTAGGATTCATAATTACCTGTGCTGCAGCCCTTAGATTGGCCAGATTCAATCTAGATACCAGGCAATCTGAAAATTTTCTAGGTTTAGCGGTACCTGCTGCGACCTTGTTTGTAGTGGGTCTACTATGGATCCACACGAATTTTACAGACCTATGGCTATTCCAACCTGCAATCATACTCCTGGTTGCTATTCTATTATCTAGCTTGATGCTAACTGAACTCCCTATGTTTAGTTTAAAATTTAAAGGTTTTGGCTGGAAAGAAAACAGTATTCGCTACATATTTCTCATATTTGCAATCTCAATGATCGTCTTGCTAAAAAGTTTTGCCCTTTCGGGAATAATCATACTTTATATAGCGACCTCATTATTTCAATATTTTGCAATAAAAAATAAAATTTGACATGAAATTCAAAGCACATATAAATATCATGCCTCACAAAGAGCTACTTGATCCTCAAGGAAAAACTGTTACAAAAAACATGAAAAACCTTGACATCAACGGCGTAGAAGACATCAGAATCGGCAAAAGAATCTTAATGACTCTAGAAGCTGATAATCAAGAAGATGCAAAAGCAAAAGTGGACAAAGCATGTAAAAACTTGTTGGCCAATGTTATTATGGAGTCATTTGAGTTTGAATTGGAGGAGGCGTAGGCCTCTAGTTGTCAGATGTGAGATGTCTGATGTCAGTTGGTTGAGAGTTGAGAGTTGAAAAAACTTTAGTAGATTAAATAACTCATTTTCACAAAAAAACATCCGACATCCAACATCCAACATCTCACATCTGACATCTGACATCTGACATCTGACATCTCACATCTGACATCTCACATCTGACATCTGACATCTCACATCTCACATCCGACATCTCACAACCATGCTATACCTCGTACCCACACCAATCGGCAATTTAAAAGACATGACTTATAGAGCAATCGATGTCTTGAACGAGGTAAGCTTGATACTTGCTGAGGACACCAGAACTAGTAAAAAATTATTAGATCATTATCAGATAGATACACCTCTTAAATCTTTTCACGCGCATAATGAACATGCTCAATTAGAATATGTTATTGATCTTATGAAAGGAGGTCAAGAATTGGCTTTGATTTCTGATGCAGGCACACCCGGGATTTCTGATCCTGGATTTTTATTGGCTAGAGCTTGTCATGAAAATGAAATACCTGTTATTTGTTTGCCTGGGGCAACAGCCCTCATTCCAGCTGTAGTAAGTTCAGGTCTGCCTTCAGAAAAATTTCATTTTGAAGGTTTTCTCCCACATAAAAAAGGAAGGCAAACTAGATTGATTTATTTATCACAATTGAAAGAGACATTTGTCTTATATGAATCTCCACATCGCCTAGTAAAGTGTTTAAAACAGTTGTCAGAATTTTGTGGGGCTGAAAGAATAGCTTGCGTTTGTCGAGAAATTTCAAAAATCCACGAAGAAATCAAGCTGAATAGCCTTGAGAAGCTTATCTTAGACTACGAAGCAAGAGACAAAGTCAGGGGTGAAATCGTTATTGTAGTGCACGGTATAAAATAATACTTGCTACATTTCAGAATGCTGAATAAGTATAGATTAAATATCATAGATACTTCTATCATATTTCACCGTCTAAATGACATCCTACTCAATACAATTGATTAGTATAAAATAGATTGATAAATTATAGGCCTTGGAATATTTAATATTCTACAAGGCCTTATGTATTAAGAGCAAAAACAATGAACAAACGATTGGTGTACTTTTTTTCACTATGCAGGCGCATTTCTATCTTAGCAATTGCCCTATTTGCTCAAACTTCCCTATGTGCACAATTGTCTACCATTCATTATTTGCCACCATTGTACGGCTCTGGAGCTGATATCATTGGCAACCATTCCATTCTCATAACTAACCCAAACGATACCCCGGCATTTGTTTCTATAAGAGATGGCGATGGCAATAGGGTCAATGATGGCATAGATAATCCGTTACCAAGTAGAACCATTCCACCAAACTCTACAGAGAGAATGTGGCTAGGAAATTCTCGAGATGCTGCAAATATTTTGGATCCAAGTCAATTGAACACGGTTATTAGCTCTGGTGAAAATTTAATTATCAAATCTGACATCCCAACCTATGTACAAGTCCGTCATCTTTGGGATTTGCATGGCTTAATGTATAGTTCAAAAGGAGATTGGGCATTAGGTAATCGATTTAGGGCGGGCACTGCTTATTCAAGAAATGGAAATAGTTTAATTGTAGGAACAGAGCGAGCGGATTTTATATCCGTCATGGCTGTAAACGATAACACAACAGTTCAATTTTTAGAATTTAAACCAAGTATCAATCTGATCGGTGGTGGCTTGGCAAGTGACTTTTCAGTGGTCCTGAATGAAAACAATTCTTATACCATCGCCTCTGTTCCCTCCGCAAATGACAATATGTTATTAACCGGGACTTTGATTATTTCCGATGGGCCGATCATAGTAAATTGTGGTTCCTGGCTGATTGACAATTCTGATCTATTTACTATTGGAGAAAGAGACATGGGGGCTGATCAAATTATCCCAATGAATAGATTGGATACGGAATATATTTTGATGAATGTAGATGGTTCAGAGTTTGCCGAAAAAGTTATGGTAGTTGCCGATCAAGATGGAACACAGTACTTTATCAATGGCTCTGCCACTGCCGCAGGAACTTTGAATGCAGGAGAATTTGACATCCTCGACAAGAATAGATTTTCTGTGAACAATAACATGCATCTTGAATCAACTGCTCCAGTGGCCATATATCAGACTACCGGTCTTGAAGACTATAGTTCTGGCTTTAACATCATCACGCCCTTAAAGTGCTGGGGAACTAGAAGCACCGTCCTACCCGGTATCGCCCAAAATTTTGATTTAGATTTATCTAGAATAAATATTGTCGCCAAAAGAAATACAAACATCAACGTTTCTGGAGGTACACTTGCGGCACCCTTGCCAGTACCAGGTAATTCACTTTATGAAACATATAGAGTAACACCAACTGTCACGACAGACATCACTATTACCGCAGATAGAAACATTCAAATAGGTACTTCTTATAGAAGGCAATTTTTGGGTGCTGCTACATACTATTCAGAGTATGCTCAAACGGATACGTCTTTGGTAGCTGAACTTTGTCCTGGCTCTACAGTAAGAGTAGGAAATTCTGTTTATAGTGAGACGGGAATTTACTTGGACACCTTGAGTGACATTAACGAGTGTGATAGCATTGTCACTCTGGATCTATTAATATATGAAGTTGACACGGTTGATCTTGTAGAACAGATTTGCCCTGGAGATTCTATTTTATTTGAAGGCCTTTATTACGATCAAGAAGGCATCTACCCACACAATCTTTTAAGTTTTCACAATTGTGATAGCATTAGGATACTTGAACTTTCTTTTCTACCTGCACCAACAGATACTTTTCACACCACTGCTTGTCAAGGAGAAATGTACAATGGTATTGAATTAGAAAATGACACATTTTTTATAGAACAATTTTCCTCCTTCCAATCTTGTGATTCTATTGTAACAACTTTTGTATCTGTCTATCCCGAGTACGAAACTTTTTTGCCAGACACCATTTGCTTTGGCGAAAGCATCCAAATTAATAATCAGACGATAAATACCTCTGGACAATATTTTGAAACTTTAAGTACTTACCAAGGCTGTGATTCTATTTCAATCATTGACCTATTTATTAGACCGGAAGCATTGGACACGAATATGCTTATGCTTTGTCAAGGGGAGATTTACAATGGTAGCCCAGTCCAAGTAGATACTAGTATCATCGAATATAGTCAAGACGCTTACAATTGTCAACTTACTACAACAACAATAATTTCTGTAACTGAGATTATTGAGACCTCTCAAGAATTAAATTTTTGTCCAGGTCAAACTTACAATGGCATCTTACTCAACAACGATACAACGATAATAGAAGACCTAACAAGTCTTTCTGGTTGTGATAGTATTTCCACTTCAACAATCACCATTGATACCTATGAATCTCTAGACACAATTTATTTAAATCAAGGAGCATCTTATAATGGAATTACTTTTGAAGTGGATAGTTTGATCAATCAAAACTTGTCCACTTCCGCTGGTTGTGATTCATTGGCGATGACACAAATTATTATTAATCCAATTATAAGCACACAACAAATTATTGATCTTTGCCCTGGCGAAACCTATAACAATGAGATTTATTTTGCAGACTCTTCTTATGTGCTTTCTTTTACTGCGGCAAATGGCTTCGATAGTTTAGTTACCTATGTCATTGATGTTCATGATATTTATTCTGACACTATATCACAAAATATTTGTTCTGGCGACTCTATTTTATTTGGAAATATTTTTCAAACTGAAAGTGGATTTTATACAGATCCATTCAGCAGTATTTATGGCTGTGATTCCATCTTAGTTTTAAATTTGACTGTGCAAGATCAAATTACTGGCGAGGAGGATCAAAGCATTTGCGAAGGAGATAGTTTATTCTTAGCTGGCGCTTTCCAAACCAGTTCTGGAATTTATGAAGACATCTTGATTTCATCCGCTGGATGCGATAGCATTGTAGCAACCAACTTAATTGTCAACACCATTATTGAAAATTCAATTGACATTTCCCTTTGCGAAAACGAAACTTATAATGGTATTTTCATTACCCAAGACAGTACCGTTATAGAATTACATACATCAGCATCAGGCTGTGATAGTTTACTAAGCATCAATTTACTGCTTAATCCCATTTACGATTTATTAGACACCGTATATGTTTTTGAAAACCAAGGATATGATAATGACACTTTGATTACAGAAACATTTGTGAGCACTTCAGCCTGCGATAGTATTCAAAACACCCAGATCATCATTTTGCCTTCTGTAACTGTTGTTGTGATGGATGAGGTCTGTCAAGGAGAAGATTATAATGGCAATCTTATTAATCAGGACACCATACTTATTGATACATTACAAGCAAGCAATGGTGTCGATAGTTTTGTTGTTTACGATATAATTGCAAATCCTTTATTTGTGGATACCATTCAAATACAAATCTGTGCAGGAGATTCCATCCTTTTTGCTTCTAGCTATCAAACGCTTGAAGGTTTTTATACAGACAATCAAAATTCCAAATTTGGATGTGATTCTATTTCTGTTCTTGAGTTGACTGTAAACGATATCATCGAGTCAAACCAAATGGCAATGATCTGCTCAGGAGATAGCATTTTTATTGGAGGTGCTTTTCAAACGGTAGACGGGACCTATACTGACGCCCTTCAGTCTGAAGCTGGATGTGACAGTATAGTCAATACCATCTTGACAGTTGTAAATTTTATTGAAACTTCGGATGAAATAAATATTTGTGAAGGTGAACTATATGAAGGGATCCTACTTACTCAAGATAGTATCTTTACAGAATCTTTTGCATCATCAGCAGGCTGCGATAGTGTAGCATCAACTTTTGTTTACGTGAATCCAACGTATGATCTTTTAGACACAACTTATGTTTTTGAGGGACAAGGCTATGAGATGGATACGCTGCTTTCTGAGGTTTTGCTTTCCGCGAATGGTTGCGATTCTATAAGTAGTACTCAGATCATCCTACTCCCTTCAGTAAGTACGACTTTGATGGAAACAATATGCGAGGGAGAAATATTTAATGGACTTCAAATTAACCAAGACACTATTCTCATTGACACCTTAACTTCTGTATCTGGTGTCGACAGTTTTGTAATTACTCAGATTACGGCACATCCTTCTACAAGTGCAAATGAAGTTATTCAACTCTGCGAAGGAGAAATGTATGAAGGAGAAGTTATTCTTATGGATACATTGATCACAAGTATTTTGCTTAATGCGAATGGCTGCGATTCATTGGTAAGTACAGAAATAAACCTTAATCCTATTTACGATAACTATACAACAGTATTATTGAATGAAGGACAGCTTTACGAAGGAACCATTTATCTTGAAGATACTTTATTGATAAATAATTTAATTTCCTCTGAAGGCTGCGATAGTGTTTTAAATATTCAAATCCTTGTTTTAAATGACATAGTCAATTCTCAGATTATAGATATCTGTGAAGGGCAAGCATACGATGACATCCTTTACCTATCAGATACAATCCTCATCGACACTTTGCTTGCTGTATCTGGAGTGGACAGTATCAGCATTATAGAAATTAACATCATCGATACAGTTTGGATTTATGAATACCACCAAGCATGTGATGGAGATACCCTTTATCATTTCAACATGCCCATTGTCAGTAATGAAGTCATTGCAGAACAAATTTTAAATGATGAAGGCTGCTATGACACCTTATTCGAAATTTACACTTTTGGCGAATCAATAATAGAAACAGAAAATATTGAAATTTGTGCAGGTCAATCCATCACAATAAATGGCACAGAAATTTTTAAATCTGGAATGTACGCGGATACCTTGACTGCTTTTTCCGGATGCGATAGCATCCACATCATAGATCTTTTTGTGAGCGAAGAAACGATCATTGAAATTAATGGAGTCCTGCCTTATTGTGAGGAGGAGGAATTAATACTTTCTGTCGGAGATTACGAAACTTATTTATGGTCCGATGGCTCAAGCAATTCAAATTTACTCGTGAATGAACAAGGAAGCTATTCTGTAAGCGTTACTGACCTTGAAGGATGTATCTCTATTGGTAATGTTGAGGTTCCGGAGCCAAGCATTATAACAGTTGAACTTGACACTAATTCTCCTACTTGTCTGGATGAAAATTTTGGTAGTTTGGAGATAATCACTCCCTTAGGTGCAGGTTCGAATTATACTTATACTTTATTAAATGAAGAACAAATTGTCACTGATAATTACCAAGAATTGGAACCTGGTTTTTACGACCTACAGATAGAAGACGAAAACGGCTGCACGAGAATAGACAATTTTGAAATTGGCGCTTCCTTTGAATTAGAGGTAGAGATATTAAGTGAAGAAATTATTATACTCGGAGATTCAACAATTCTTTACGCAGTGACAAATACGGATAGTCTCTCTAGTATACAATGGACTCCTTCTACAGACCTTTCCTGTGATGACTGTCTCAATCCATTTGCCTCTCCTTCGGTCAACACTACTTATACTTTGTTGGTGAGTACCGCAGAAGGCTGTATTGATTCAATCACCTATACTTTAAAAGTTGACAACAATGTAAACATTTACATCCCAGATGTTTTCTCGCCTAATGAAGACGGCATCAACGAGTATTTTTACATCCATACCAATCCTTCTGTTGAAAAGATCGAATCACTAAAAATCTTCGACAGATGGGGCAATCAGGTTTTCATTAATGAAAATTTTCTGCCCAATCTAGAACTAGAAGGATGGAATGGCAAGTTCAGGTCAAAGCGAATGAATCCAGGTGTTTATGTTTTTGCAGCGGAGATTTTATTGAAGAATGGCACACGGGTTTTTGAGAAGGGAGACTTGTTGCTGATACGGTAAGCGGGTATGAATATATGGCACAATTCATGTTAGCATTTTTTCTTATATGAGTTTATATGCTAATGCCGTAATTTCCGTCGCAAATTATGCACCTCAAAATAATTAGCATCGTTGAATAGGGATACAAATTACTCCCTCATGACGCAATCCCTTGACATTCAAATTGTTTTCTTTGTATTGGTCATCGCAATATTCTTGACCTGGTTTTTGACTAAAAACTTTTTGAGTCTCAGCAGTGTCAAAAAGAGTCAGTATGAAAAATTGAAAGGAGATTTTATTTTAGAACAAAACCTCAACAAACAACAAGAAAGCAAATTAGTAAACCTAGAAACACGCTTAGGGCTTATCAAGCAAAATGCCGAAAAAGAAAGACTCCTCAATCAGTCCCAACAAGCGGCTCTTCAAAAAAATCAAGGTCAAATAATAGAACTCAATAAAGAACTTGCCTCTGTATCTGCTGACAACAGATCACTACTTGACAAGTTAGATGCCCAGATGGAGCAATTTCAAGAAATGAAATTGACTACTAAATTAGAATTCAAAGAAATAGCCAACCAACTTCTAGAAGAAAAATCAAAGCAGTTTGATGTAGAACACAAAAAAGGACTAGCAGAAGTACTTAGTCCATTGAAAGAAAAAATAAAATCCTTTGAAGAAAAAGTTGAGGTTTCTAACAAGGATTCCATTGCTAGACATTCCTCCATGAAAGAACAGATCTC
>CALIIW010000168.1 GCA_938018185.1 uncultured Saprospiraceae bacterium | reverse complement strand
ATTATTGGAGCTAAAATTTTCTACATCATCTATATTAGGGATGAAGAATCTATATGACAATTTGAATATTATTAATGCTGAGATAGTCCATGGAGACTTTGATAGTATTAGTGCCAGAATAATGACACCAAAGGGAATTGTATTAATGTAATAACTATTTATTCAATAGTTAATGATTAAGATGTTATCAGAAATGCTATTGGTGAAATTCACTTCTGTTTAATTAAATATTCAAAGTAGTATTTTCCTTTCTTGCAATCAGCATATGAAGTCTAAAGGAAAAAGAAATGGTTCTGCATCAGATGAGATTAGGAGAGCGAAGCAATAGAATAAAATGTGAACACTGATTGTTTAAGGAGTAAAGATAAATGTATAATAGAAATTTAGCCTTAATCATTAAGAACTTACTTGTTCTAGAAACCAACTTTTTTTCATCAATTTGACATCAGAATTTTCAATTTCTCTCTTGAGTTTTTTTCTAGCGGATTGGTCAAAAGGAGGTAGGTTCATTATTTTTTTTGTAAATTTTATGACTTCCTTGTAATGTTTCTTTTGATAAGGCATGTTCTTTTTCCTATTGATATACACATTCATATTGTCCAGGAGATTAGCCAGCAATTCAAACTGTTTTTCTTCAATGTACAATTGGATGAGGAGCATTTTGCTCGAAAGATTCAGAAGGATATCATCAGAGTGAAATTGAGCTAAAAGCCTTTTTGCCTTTGTGATTTCACCTTTGCTTATTAGGATTTTAGCATGACCATATTTTTGGACGGAGTCTTTTTGACTTGCGGGTAAATAATCAGCATATGTGTTCAAAAAGTTTTCTGCCCAATCAATGTCTCCTATTTCTATTGCGACTGTAAGAGCATTTTTAAATGTAAATGGTGATATACTGTTGTTGCCAATTAAGATGTTTTTTTCAAAGCCCAATTTGTATATTAAAAAGACTTCATTTATGTATTTGAGTTCTAGGTCATTTATTCTTTTTGCGCAATAATTTATACCCATTATCAACAACTCTCTCGATTCATTTTTCTCAAAAAGGTCAATGTTTTCAAAAAGCAGTTTACGGAAATTTTGATAGTAAGTATCTACCTCTATGTTGGATAAAGCTTTGAAGCAAAAATAGTATATAGCAAGTGTGGGATGTTGATCTAGCATGGAAGGAGCTGAGTCAACACTTTGTAGAACAAAAAAAAGATTGGGTTCGCTTATGTTGTTTAGGGCGGTGTTTTTGTCTGCGATAAGGATGCAGCCTTGCCTGAGTTTTTCAATGTAATAATACAAATCAAAAGAGGACATGATCTTGTTGAAAGGGACTACTTTCAATCTTTTTTTTGTGGTCAGTGAATCATACTTTTCTTTGGCTATTGAATATTTTTGTAAGAAATAATTGGCATTTCTGACATTCTGTTTTTCAAGATTTTTTTCAAGTTTAATTAATGATCGTTGGTAAAGATTTTGTTTCTCACTTGTGTTAAAGTGCTGTGCTAAGTATAAATTATCCGTTTTGTAAAATGGGTTTTCTTCTAAGCTTAAAAAAGACTTGTATATTTTAAAGGTATCACTATAAAGCAATCGTAATTTTTGGTTGTTGAATGCTTGCTTAGGATATAGTTCCGAAAAAATAGTCTTATTGTCAAGACAGGCATCAATTCCTTTGTTAAACTCCCTTTTAAAAATTTTGAAAAGAGTAATAACTGTTAAGTTCGGATTTAAATAAGGAGACTTGATGAATTTCTCAAATCGATTAAGCTGCGTATTATTTGCAGTGCTCCAAAGATTGTATAGAATACTTTTTTTCATTGAAAACTATAAAATTCTAAACGAAAGCATGTTTACTAGCTTGCTAAACTACATTTGTAAAGATAAATAAAATCTATAATCTTTGCTATAAAAAGTTGGCTGTCAATAAATTAAGATTAAAAAATATCCTACAGTTGGCAAAATTTGTATTTGTCTTATACATCGAAACGCCCTAAACTGATGCAAAATTTAGGATAATGAACCCAAAAACAATAAACACAAAGAGTTATATTTTTATAGCTCTGATTTTCTGTATTCTAGGAAGTCTCAACTCGTCAGAAGCGATCTCCTATAAAGTAGCCAAAATCAATACAACATATGACGGCTCACATATAGAGGTTTCTGCCTTTGAAACTGAAGGTTTGATACAATTTACAATTAACAATCTTGGAGCCGATATGGATGGCACAAGAGGCTTTGAAATAATTGAAGATGATATTTTGTTGAAGGTAGGTTCTTTTAATTTGAATGTTACCGATGGAAACGAGCATGTACTGACCCTAGGTGCCTATCCCGGGATTTTTACCTTATATGCTGACCAACACCCTGCTCATCCAAGTGAGTTGCAGGCGATTGTCAGTATAGAAATTATGCCAATGAGTAGCATGTCTTCAAATCTAGAATCAGAGATTCAAACAGCAGTGGAAATTAAAGATATTGAAAGTGATCCAACTGAGCTTGTAAATCTAAAACTAATGTTATACCCCAATCCTTGTACAAACTCAATCGCTATAGATTTGTCAAGTAACAAAGAAAATATTGAACAAAGCAACTTTAAAATTTTGGTACATAATTCACAGGGGCAACTTGTTAATCAACTTCAAGGATTAGAATTGATCCAGCAATTAAACACAAATATGTTTGTTCCCGGGCTTTACTATGTTTCAGTCTGGGCAAACAATATGCTAGTGAAGAAAATGAAATTTCTTAAAATTAATTAATATTACCTAAACATTAAATGTATAACTCCAAAAAACGGTTATATATGATTTGTAAAGAATTATTTGAGAGATACATTTTCATTATACCTAAATTTGAGGGGGAACAATTGTTCCCCCGTTTTTTTAAGCTTTATCTTTGATTGAAGATGAAAGTAGCTTTACATAGGTATAGTAAAATTGATTTTAGTCCAGAATCCCTCACTATTACCACTAGTACGCTTTCCATCTATTTGCAATGTTAGGAGTTTTATTAATTTTGAACCAAAGGATTCTTTTATAGTTAGATTTTTGCCAGCTCCATTATCCTTTACGTAAAGACTTATTTCGTTATCATATTTTTTTAAATTGATATTTAAAATCCCACTTTTTCTTTCGGGAAAGGCATACTTTAGACTATTGGTGACCAATTCTGTAAGTAGTAGACCGATTGGAATAGCCTGATCCAATTCCAATTTTATGTCATCTACATCATAATGTGCATTAACAATTCCGGAATATGCATAAGAGTCGATTAAGTTCTCCGTAAGAAGATTTATGTATCCTTTCATTTCAATTTTGGAGAGGTTATTTTCTTCGTATAATTTTTTATGGATAAGTGCCATCGAGGCTACTCTTTGTTGAACAGCTTTAAGTGCATTTTTGGCATCATTATCATTTACGCTTGCAGATTGTAAATATAATAGACTCGAAATAGTTTGCAAATTATTTTTAACTCTATGATGTATTTCTTTTAAGAGCAACTCGTTTTGATTAATCTGTTCTTGAATAACGATATTTTTCTCTTTTATTTTTTCTGCCTCTTTTAGTAAAAGAGTTTTTCTAAGGTTGGTTTCTTGTCTGTCAAGTAAGTATCTGATCAGCAGGTAAGCTGAAATACCGTATACAATAAAAGCCCACCAGCGAAACCAAATCGGAGGTTTGACTTTTATTTTTAATGGTTCCCTTAATGCGGTCCAATTTCCATTAACATCTTTTGCTTGAAGGTTGAAATTGTAGGTCTTTGAAACGAAAACAGCATTTAAATTTGTATAATTTATTTTAGAGTCATTCGTTGCCGTTGACCATTCATCGTCATAGCCTTCTAGCTTGGTTTTGTATTCAATCTTACGATTTTTATACTTGTCCATGGCAATGTATTCAATATTGAGTTTGTTTTTACCAAAATCGTTTCCTTCAAATTTAAAATCACGAACCTTGCAAATTAAATCATCATTATGGAGTATTTTAATTTTAGGATCATAAATCATTAATCCTTTGGAAGAAGTAAAAAGCAGTTTATTTGAATAATCTTTGCATAGCTTGAAAATTCCAAATCTTGTTTCAATTTGCGGAATATCAACATCTCTGATGAAATCAATTTGTTGATGTGTATAAACATTATGTGCAAAAAGCCCAACTGCGGAAGTTGACCATATTGTATCTCCCATTTGAGTTAGTGAGTATACTGTAGCCTCTTTGCTATTGATTTTAATAAAATCTGTAACCTTATTTTTAGGCATGGAGTAAGTTAATATTCCACCCTTATACCCGAACCAAAGTTTATCATTTGCTTTCAGCATGAAATCGCAAAGACCAAAAGTGTCTTTCTCCCAAACTAATGGTATATGTTGAAATAGACTATCCTGAAATTCATTTATCTCCATGTAAGAATTTTTGGTTTTTGCTAGGTTCTTGGAGATCTCATCATAATATTCAGCAGTCCATGCTGAAGTCGATTTGTATAAACCATGCAAAGAGGATAAGAATACAAAACCATTTTTATCCATTTCTACAAAATTTCTGTCCAAGGGATTTACGAATCCATTATTAGAACTTAATTTAATTGGCTCTTCCCCGTCTTCAAAAAAATAAATAGAGTTGGCTTTTGTGCCTGCTATTAAGTTTCTGTTATAAGTTGACCCTTTTTCTGAAGGTAGACTCAGGTTGAAAATGTCACTAGTCCTAACACCTTCAAATGAACCGATTTCGTAGTTTTTAGAAAAGACACTAATGGTTCCTTTTTTTGTAATAAAACTAGGTTTTTGTCCTGTAGGATAGATGCAAACAATTTTGGATTTGTTTTCTATAATCCAGACTCTGTTTTCATCATCAGAGCGTATTCCTAAAACTCTTTCATCAAGTAGCCCATCTTTTTTTGTAAGTAATTGATATTGTCCTTCTTCGTTTATTAATGTCAAACCATTTGATGTGCATAAGGCTACGTAGGATTTTTTATCTGGAAATATAATATCTTCATATAGTCGATAAATTTCATTTTGATTCAAGACTTTTTTGCCATCAATTTCTACTTCATGATCAATAAGCTCAAAGGCTTGAAAATGTAAAGGAAGAGATGTGAAATCGCTTTTACTATTAATCATTATGTTATTGTTACTTACAGACATTCCCCAAATGTTAGAATTTGTTAATCCTTCTTTGGTTCCAATGTGTTTGGCAACATTTTTCTCATTAATGTCTATTAAGTCTAATCCTCTTTGATTGGCAGATAAAGCCATGTTATTTTTTAATAAAACCATAAAATCTGCCCCGCTAGGGATTTCTATGTAATCCATTTTATTTTCATTTTCAAAATCTATACTCACAATTCCATGATCTGCATCAGCAAACCATAATTTATTGTTTTCATCATATGTTGAAATTCTTCCTCGAACACTTCTATTGATTTTTATTTCTTCGAGTATTTCATTGTCCAACGAATGATTTTGATGTCTCAGAATTTTTTCTCCTGAAGTAAAATAAAAGTATTGATTGTCATTAGTGATATAAGATGATTTAATGCTTGAATTTGGATCTTTGTCAAGCAATGAATAAGTAGTATCAGCAGTCATTTTGTGATTTTCATCGAAAGAGTATCTTACTGCATGTGTTTTGTTTGAAGAAAGGATGGTTCCTTTTTCGTTGATAGTCAAACAGCCAGCCATCATTGCTCCATCCAATAATTTGATTCCTTTATGTTTTTGAGTAAAGAAGAGGGTGTCAGATAGAATATTATCTCCCACAGGGACATTAGACACATGGACTCCTGAAGGTTCTTTCGTGTTTGTATTTACTGTGCACCACAAATAGCCTTCTTTGTCTTGAATTATGTTCATGATCATAGTACGAGCTCCAGGAATGATATAATACTCCACTCGTTCACCATCATATCTTGTGAGTCCGAGGCCCATGCCTCCAAACCAGTAGTAGCCATCTCTATCAATAAATGCCGACAAAGTGGGACGATTTTCTAATGCTGTTTCTTTAAAGTCGGGTGTTTGAAAAGGAAGAATTTGAGCGTCTAATTTTAAGAATAAGAAAAAAAATAGAAAACTAAACACTAATTTTTTTAATGGTCTTACTCCTTTATTTTGTTTAGTTGACTTCATTTGGTTTCGTTTTAAAATGGAAATTCTAATGCAATTTAAAAAAAATGAAATTGCATTCATACTTGTATGGTCAAAGCCATTTAGAATCATAGCTAATTTGTTACAAAAACAGTAGCTATGTCGACTGTGACTTATTATCTTTGTTAAGTCCTAATGTTAGGGAAATTTTCTTTACAAATTTAAATTAATATACAATGTCAGCGAACAATGTTTTAAGTACGATCCTAAAAACAATTAATGATGTCCAAAAACAAAACAGATCAAACAAAAATGAACCTACTGTTGATAAAAACGTTTTTGATCTTTTGAAAAACAAATTAAGGGATATTGACGCTCAATCAAAAGTTAAAAGAGCCGCTAAGGGAAAATCTCCTGAGAGCATTCTTGATATAATCAGAAAAGAAATTGAAGGCGTAAGAAAGGAAAATAAAAAAGATAGTAATGTAGCGACAGCCCCAAAATCTGTATTTGATAAAATCCTCAAAAAGGTAGATGCGCCTCGTCAAAGACAGGCAAGCACTGGTCTAAGAAAAATCGTTGAAGATTATAACTTGGATGTCAGCAAGTTACCGAGAGAGGTGGTTGGACAAGTACAGCAGCAATATATCAAGGATAAAGCAGTTTTTGATAAGCAATTTGCTAAGGCTTTATTTGATTTGACGAAGAGGTATAGATAGACTCTATAAATTCTAGAATATAAAAAGGTTCGAGCTTTGTTGAAGGCTCGAACCTTTTTTTTAAGCTTGAAATTAAAGATTACTTGGTTTGTAAAGAAATATTTCTTTAGCTTTTTTGCGATCCTCAATAAGTAGGTAAAAAGACAAAATGTATTGGGAGGCCTCTTTCTTTTGCTTTTTACTAAGATGCTCAAATGTTTCGATCATATTCAGAAGGGAATCTTTTTTGTCCTCCATTTTGCTTAATACTTTTTCTAGACTTGCTTCATCTCTAAATTTTTCAAAACAGAGCCTTTCTTTTATATTCTCTACTTTTTGATTGGGATGATGCGTCGCATAGCTGGCATTTACGAAGCCGGAAAAATCAAAGTCATAAGGTACCACCAAAATTTCTTTACCATCAAGAGATGGAAAGGTCTTAATATTTTTAGCTAAGCTTACATCCCAATCTCTGTTCCCAATCATAAATTGAAAAGCGGACACAATCCCAATTTCTTCTTCAACCAAGTCTTTATGTTGGACATTGTACATTTTTCTAGGAAAGCGCTGTATTCTTGCTGCTAGTTCTTCCGTGCTTTCAATTAATATAGCATATTGTTGGAAAGAAGTATTGTTTTTTGAATTCTTATAAGTGACTAGTGCCAGTTTGACACGAAAGCTATTTTTGCTAAGCAAATTGAAAGTTTTGTAAGCCAAAAATTCTTTCATAAGCTGCTCTGGAGTAGATCCATCTTCTGCTTCAAAACAATGGCTTACCAATTTTAATTTATTGTAATCTTCCAAATTATCTCCGGTAAGTTCATCCTTTGAAAATTTAATTTTTAAAGGAGGAAAGTCACAGACGCGATTGCGATATTTTCCACGTGCCTTGACTTTGATCTTGCGCTCAATTGCTGATCCTTCTGCATCCTTATATTTTAGTATTGCTTTTTGATATTCATCTTTATGTTTGTTTTCAATGAGGGCATCTATATTAGTTTCCAAGGTGATATTGGTTACAGTGTTTTCAGCTAAAGAAGTAAAGACACTTTTCTTTTGATTTCTATCTTGATCAAAGCTAGTGGCATTAAGCCTAGAGCAAAATAATAGTGGAATAATTAGGAATAGAAAATAGGTAGCCTGTTTCATATTGAGCAATTGTTTTCAAAATGATTATAATCATTTGGTTTAAGCAAAGTTTAATTTGCTTTTAAAAGTATGATATACCTGAAAGACTCTTTAAAAACTGAAAGGTGGCAGGATTATTTGTTAAAATTTGAAATACTCTACCAAAGGTCGATTTTGGATGATTATTGTAGGAGAAAATCGGATAAGAAAAATTAAGGAATTTGAAGTTTTCTTAGGATAAGTATTTAACTAGGAAAGAAAAATGAAAAACGAACACTTTAAAATTTTACATTCTACATTCTTCTGTTTTACATTTTATTTGGTGGAGCCTAGGGGAGTCGAACCCCTGACCTCTTGACTGCCAGTCAAACGCTCTAGCCAACTGAGCTAAGGCCCCGTGTGAAGAATGAATTTCGGGCAGCTAAAGCGCCGAGCATCGTGCACGTGTCTCACACCTAAAGCC
>CALIIW010000167.1 GCA_938018185.1 uncultured Saprospiraceae bacterium | reverse complement strand
GAAAGCCTGGTAATCGAAAGATTATCAGGCTTTTATATTTCCTATGTATCATCGAGAGTAACAAATAATTAAAAAATCCCCTGCTCTTTTAAAAAGCAGGGGATTTTAAGTCAAGTTTTAATCAACTTATTGTCTCAATTAATACTATTGCGCTCCGTCTGCTCCAAATGCAGCAAAGTCAAATAATAATGAAAATCTTAAAGTATTGTCTAATGGATTTCTTTGATTCGTAGTTGGAATCAAGTAAGAGAAATTCAATCCAAAAATATTGTACTTAAGTCCTAGACCTACTGTAAAAAACTTTCTATTTCCTTTGATAGCATCTTCATAATAGTAGCCTAATCTAACAGCAAATTGTTGGTCATACCAATATTCCGCACCTACTGAAAATGCCAATTCTTTTAATTCTTCAGATCCACCATTTGGTGCATCTCCGAAAGATGAAAAGATAGAGGAAACAACACCTTGCTCCTTATAATCTAGGATACCATTTGCTGGATCTTGATCGCAATCAGGACCAACACAAGGGGTTGGAACCAAAAGTTTGTTGATATCAGCAGCAAAAGTAATCGCATTAAAAGCATCAAAATTAATGGTCCAAGCAGCACCTAACCCTAAATTAGCTGGCATAAAATCCCTATTTATACTATTTGTATATGAAATCTTTGTACCTAGGTTGGTCAATGCCATTCCTATAGTCAAGTCTGATTCTTTTTCTGTAAACTCAACTGGCGTCTTATAAGTAAAAGATATATCTGCTGCACCAGCATTGGCAGGCTGAATTTCAATATTATCAATTTGCTGACCAGAAGCCAAGTTAGAATGCACAAACTTCAAAGTAATAGCCGCTGCAAACTTCTCAGATAATTTTCTACTGTAAGCTGCGCTAAGTTCTAATTCATTTGGCTTCCCTGTACCTAATGATTCCCCATTGATATCTGTGAAACTAATGGTACCTAAAGAAAAGTATCTCAATCCGAAACCAACAGCCTGAAATTCATCTATTTGCTTGTAGCCTGAAAGATAAGCCATGTAGACATCTGTCAAACCTAAGGCTCTTAACCAAGGGGTATATGTCACTGATAAGGCTAAATCCTTTTCGGCGAAAGCCAACTTAGAAGCATTGAAATGCATCGCATTGGGATCTGCTGAAATAGCAAGACCAACATCTCCCATTCCTCCAGATCTCGCATCCGGAACAATTCTTAAGAAAGGAACAGCTGTAATAAGCGTATTGACACAAGGTCCTCCATCAGCTGCCTCCCATTCTCCTGTGCCTGCATTGTACTGACAGCCAAACTGGGCTTGTACTCCTGATAGGCCTAAAATACTTGCTATTAAAATTATAAATAGTTTTTTCATGATTTAATTCTATAATGTGTAGAAAGTTTGCAAAAATACTAAAATGATTCTATCAAAATAGGTAATGGGACAAAAGCTTAAGGATTTGTTAAACTCCATCTTTAAACGGTGCTAATCTCCTTTTATTTTAAAATTACTAATTTTTCAAAATCAGACTCTGAGGCATTGACGCCTATCTGGCTATCTGAGGGTGCTACCTTTATCTTGTATAGGTATACGCCTCTTGCTAAATCTCCTCCAAAATCGTCCTTGCCATCCCAAGGAACATCACTAATTTGGTTGCCATCTGCTAGTAATTCAGCCTCAATTGTCTTGACTAATTTACCAGAAACCGTGAAAATTCTCACTTGAATATCCAATAATTGGCCTATCAAATTATGCTCAAACATGAATTTAGTATTGGTTGTAAAAGGATTCGGATAATTTAATACATGTTTGAGTGCAACTGACGAAGATTTTGCCACAACAAACTCAGTAAACCCTTCAGAAGAATTATTAGCTACATCCCAAGCTTTAACTTTAATCTGATGTCGACCAGATGGTAAGTCAAATAAGGGGTATTGGACAGTTCCTTTTGTATAATCATCCAGTTCTGCCTCATAAAAATCATTCAGAAGATATGAGTTTTGGCTGTCTTCATTAAGAACACCCGTTAGGTCGTGACCTATTGTTGTCCCTGCAACATTAATACCATTATCATCAGATAATTTTACATATAGTATTGGGTCTTCGCTTGTCCTACCTCCAAAGACGAAATTATCGTCATTCATAAAAACCTCCACAAGTGGGCCTTGATCATCCTCAGCTGCGTTGACATCTGTTCCTCCTATTATAAAACCATTGAAATAGCCTCCTGCATCTAAGGATACTTCATCGGTTGCATAATAACTGATCTTCCCATTTCCAAAAGAGTAATTAATATCTTTTGGCACTACAAAAGTAAATGTGAATGTTCCATTTTTGACAGATGCTGCTCCTTTAAAAACGACATTTTGCTGTGAGTCAAATTGCCTGACCTGAGATTTAACGTCATTAGCAAGTGTGCTTACTTTTATAACTTTATCATATATGGTTGGAAATACTTTGCCATTAAAATCATTTAATAACTGTCCATCAAGCCCTCTTACTTCGCCACTTATAGTTACTTTTTGCAAAGCTCTGATCGTATCAGGAATGGCTGAAACGGGGTTTCCGTTTATAGAAGTTGTTGCAACTTGATAAAATGGAATAGCTAGTTTCATAGATGGATCGCCAATCAGCATGAATTTTCTTGAATTGCTTTCAAAATTTCCATTAGAGGCTACATTTTTTGCTATTCTTAAAATTTCACCTATTGGATAGGTTTGTCCATTATTGTCCCGCTCAAAGATCTGTTCGAAAACAGCTCTTGTTAGTTTTTCATTTGAATTTGCAAAAACAGCTCTTGTCGTGGTCATCAAACCTATTGACCCTCCAGCTGAACTAAGAAATGTTCTTTCTCCTGCTGTTACAAAAGCAGGGTTGTCAAAACCAGTAAAGGAACAAGTTGCAGTTACAAATAACGGTAACTTCTTTTTGTTAGTCCAGGAGGCAATTTCTTGCAATCCTAAAATACGTTCTTGAGCCAAGCCCTTTGAACCACCATGTCCTAAATAATTTACTACTAAGGCTCCCTTAAACATGGAATTACTTATGGCATTAATTACTGCAGGATATTTTTCCCCTCCTGGTGTAGAAATTTGTGGATAGGCGTCTAAGTAAATTTTGTTTTGATTGAATTCTCTGTGAGTAGTATCGACAGTGACAGCAATTCCATCTGCATCATCTATATGTGTATTGTCATCTTCGTCATCTGCGATAAACACCACTTGATTTCTCCAATCTCCCAAGGTCTCAGGATCCAAATCGTAATTGATCAATTTATTAACCATGACTTGAGCCTCAGAACTCGTTTTGACTGGCAATCTACCAATAGCTAATTCCATTGCACCTTCTAATTCAGAACCTTCTCCTGAAGATAATAAACCAAAGTAATCATCTGAAGGAAAAGAATAAATCGGGTTGAGAGAATCCGTTTGAAACACTGGAATAAAATCACTCTTTGTTTGGATTTCATCATACAATCTTCTTTGATCAAAAGATCCATCTCCAAAAAGTAATAAATATTTAAAATCTGGATCCCTATCATAGACCATTTTTGCAAAATCTCTAACTGCAGTGGGATCCGTTTTTCCAGAGGAGAATTCATTATAAATATGATCTATTAAAACCAATTCTACATTTAGTCCATTATGTTCTTTTCTATGTTCTGCTAGGCTTGAAGCTTGGGTTTCAAATTCGGATGGATAAATAATTATTAAATCAGCCTCAGCTAGGCTATGAATATTTTGATTCTCGATTTTGTCAACAAAAGTAGCTTCAGGATAATCTCCGTTTGAATCAAAAGCAATAAAGGTTTTTAAGCTGATGGTTTCAATCCCAAAACTGAATTCAGAACCGGATAAATTACCTTTAAGATTATTGATATTATCAAATTGACTGACATCCCAAACTTTAACATTGCTAGACATGTTTTGTAATTTGAATAGGGTAGCTGTTTGACCTATACTTTCCAAGTCTCTAAAGATCATTTGCTCCCCAGATTTTATTAAATTTCTTCTTGCATTAAGTTCAATAAAATCTAACCAACCAGTACTAGCTGCTCCATTTTCAGGATAAATTATTTTAACAGAATTGTTGTCAGAAGAGAGTGAGATTTGTTTTACAATTTCTGCATTGTTGGCATGCGTTGTTTCTACTCTTCCGGTATTGACACTACTAATCGTATTTGATTGGAAATTTTGTCCCCCAATTTCAACATTAAATTTCGAAGGGCTATCGCTTCTACCCGCAAATATTACATGACAGTGAACAGGATTTTCCGTTTGCAAATTTGCAAAACTAAAATTGTAATTTTTATCTCTCAATACTTCAAATTTTTCCCAAAACCACTGGTTTCCAGAACCTTGGCCAAGCGGAAAATCATGTAATATATTATAGTTGTCTTCTTCTAATTTTATAATATCATTAAATCCGTTTGAGGTAAATGTTGTGTTTTGAACGGAATTTTTTTCATTGACTCTTTTTCCATTTGAAGAAGCAATTTTCAAAAAGTAATAATTCTTAGTATCGTACACATTCATCGGAATATGTAAGAGATTAGCTTTCTCATCTACAATGGTTTTAGAAGGGCCTTCGGCATAAAATAAGATATAGTCATTGTTGTCAAAACTACCATCTTCCCCTCCTACAATTTCTATGCAATTTTCTAGGAGATCATCTTGACGTTCAGAATCTACTCGGTTTGGCAACATGCCACCTCCGTTTCCAAATAGTTTGATTTTCTTAGGATCAATATTGTCAATATTGCTATCTAAATTGTCTTTAAGAAATTGGTAAGAAATTTTATGCATGCCATTTTCTATAACTGCTATCTTTATAATTTCACCATCTTCTAAAACAGAATTAAAAGTTAAAGGAGGTGCTCTTGGTGTAGAGACCTCGGTAGTTTTTCCTTCCTTTATTTCGAGCTTACAAGATTCCAGAAATTTAATTTTTCCATTTTCATTAATTAAAGGAATGAATCCTATTTTAGAGATAAATTTATTTCGATCAGCTTCGATACTGCTTTTAATTTCAATTTTTGAACTTATGAGACTTGGATCAATTTTGAAAGGTGCATCTCTAAAAACAGCTGAAGTAATTTTAGCTTCAATGGATTTGAATTCTTCTAGAGGAATATGGTAATTGTAAAAGGGTAGAGCTTGTCCATTGGTTTCGGTAACCATAGCTCCAGTAAAGAAAGGAAGCGTAGATTTGCTTTTGTCGTCATTTAAATATTGGAAGGCTTCTTCATTCCAGTCTAATTGGACTTCTACTATTTTATCGTTTTGAGCATCTAAATTGAACTGAAAAAGAACTAGAAAAGACAGGAGAATGTTGACTTTGGTATTTATTGACATAATTTATAACAATTTCAGTGTGTAGATTGCGTTAAAAATAAGACATTTAAAGAGTATAAAAGTACAAACGTGCGCTTATATACACTATTGTATCCTATACATCATAATTGTCATGCAAATAGCAAATAAGATTCGAGTTTAAAAAAAGTATTAATTTACAAAATGAACACAGCCAGAGTATATATAATTATTTTCTTTTCAGCCTTCTTGTATTCTTCGAATCTGGTAGCTCAAGATCCCATTTTTAGTCAGTTTTATTCAGCACCATTGCAGATAAATCCGGCATTTGCAGGAAATACCTATACGCCAAGAGTTGGGCTTAATTATAGAAATGAGTGGAGTGGCTGGGGTGGAGTAGCTTATGAAACTTATGCAGCTTCTTATGATCAGTTTTTTGAACAAGTCAATATTGGCCTCGGTTTAATGGCTCAAACCGACCAAGCAGGAGGTGGACTATTTCGAATTAGTAAATTTAGTGGCTTTTTTTCCTATAGAGCTAAAGTGAATGATAATTTTTATTTGAAGTTGGGCGTGGAAGCTGGTGCTTGGCAAACTAGAATTGGCGTTGATAAATTGATTTTTGGAGATGAGCTTTCTAGAACGGAAGGGTACACAGGTGATCTGCCGACAGAAGAGATTCTGAACCTAGATAATAAAACAATATTTGATGTATCTGCTGGTCTACTTGCCTACGGACCAATGTTTTACGGGGGGTTTAGTATCAAACACATTAATACACCTGATGACAGACATATAGAAACAACAGAGAATTTTAATAGTGGATTGCCTTATAGATTTTCACTCCATGGAGGAGCACAGATCAGTCTGAAAGAGGGCAATAAAAAGAAATTGGGCTCGTTCATAAGCCCGAACCTACTATTTGAAAAACAAAGTGATTTGTCTCAGATAAATTTAGGAGTCTATGCAGGCTTAGGTCCTATTTTTGCAGGAGGATGGTTTAGACATACATTTGCGAATGCTGATGCTGTCATTGGATTAATAGGATTTCGTCAAAAAGCTTATAAAATAGGCTATTCTTACGATTTTACGGTGTCCAATCCTCTAAATACTACGAACAATCAAGGAACTCATGAGATTTCTTTTGTATTGAATTTTGATCATAATAGATCAAAAATCAATTATAATGACTGTTTTGAATTATTTAGGTAATTTTTTGGGTGCAGATATGCGTTCATCTCCATAAAGATTCATTATATTTGGTATTCTATTGTTAAATTAGCAAATAATCGTATTGAAAATGAGAAGTATATTGAAATTAACTGCTGCCTTTTTACTTTTGGCTTGCCTAACTTTTTCTTGTAAAAAGAATGAAAAATCTTCTTCTACAGGATGGGAGTACAACAGTCAAGAATGGGGTGGGTTCGAAAAATTAGACTATGAAGGTCAATCTACTGGACCAAATCTAGTTTTAATTGAAGGTGGTACATTCACCATGGGACTCACAGAGCAGGATGTAATTTTCGAATGGAATAACGTGCCTAGAAGAGTTACGGTTTCTTCATTCTATATGGATGAAACAGAAGTTGCTAACATAGATTACAAAGAATATTTATATTGGTTAGGAAGAGTTTTTGGAGAGTCTTATCCAGAAACTAGAGCGAAAGCAGTTCCTGATACTTTAGTATGGAGAGAAGAGCTTGCTTATAATGAGCCTTTCGTAGAAACATATTTCAGACATCCATCATATGACAATTATCCAGTCGTTGGTGTAAATTGGCAACAAGCTAATGAATTCTGTAAGTGGAGAACTGACAGAGTGAATGAGATGGTATTAATCGAAAAAGGTATATTAAATCCAAATCCAGAACAAAAGGACGAAGATAACTTCAATACGGAGTCATACTTATATAACCAATACCAAGGAGATGTAAGGAAAAACCTCAAAGACCTTAAAACTGGAGGAGAAAGACCAGTCAAATTTGAAGACGGTATTATGCTTCCTTCTTATAGATTACCAACAGAAGCTGAGTGGGAATATGCTGCTCTTGCATTAATTGGTAATCAAACGACAGAAAAGGATGAAAGAATTTCTGACAGAAGAATCTATCCTTGGAATGGTAATACAATGAGATGGCAAAGAAGAAATAGAGATCAAGGTAAAATGTTAGCTAACTTCAAGAGAGGAAGAGGAGATTATATGGGAATGGCTGGTGCTTTGAATGATCACGCACACATTACTGCTCCTGTAAGATCTTATGTTCCTAATGATTTTGGTCTTTATCATATGGCTGGAAATGTTAACGAATGGGTATTGGATCTTTACAGACCTATGACTAGTCTGACTCTTAGAGATGTTGAAAATCACGAATTGAATCCTTATAGAGGGGGGAAATTTGAGCAAAAAGTACTAGACGAAAATGGTGCGTCAGTTGAAAAAGATTCCCTAGGAAGATTGAGATACAGATATGTCGAAGATGATGAAGTTGCTGACAGAGAAAACTATAAGAGAGGTCAAGTTTATGACTACTTAGATGGTGATAAAGAGTCTGAAGTATTCTATGAGTATGGAAAGAACACTTTAATCTCTGATAAGTCTAGAGTTATCAAAGGAGGATCATGGGGTGATAGAGCATTTTGGATGTCGCCTGGTGCAAGAAGATTTAAGGAAGAAGACAAAGCTGATAGAACTTTAGGTTTCAGATGTGCTATGACAAGAACAGGAGGACCTACAGGTAATGATGATGCTGGAGGTAACAATTTCAAAGTGAAGCAAAAAAGAACAAAGAGAAGTTTTAAATAAACTTCTACTCTTATAAAATTATAACAACTTAAAGTCCTCATGCTATTTGCGTGAGGACTTTTTTTTATATTGACTTTGCAATATGGAAATAAGCAAACTATACAATATTTATTTAGAAAATCCTTCAGTTAAAACTGACAGCCGAAAAGTCGGTGTAGGAGATATTTTCTTTGCACTAAAAGGACCTTCTTTCAATGGAAACAAGTTTGCTAACGAAGCACTTAAAAAAGGAGCAGCGTTTAGTATAATTGATGAAACAGAATATATTGAAGATGGTAATGATAAAATCATACTGGTTGATGATTGTTTGGTCGCCTTACAACAGTTGGCAAGCTACCATAGCTCTAAATTAAATATTCCAATTGTTGGTATCACCGGCTCTAATGGAAAAACTACTAGTAAAGAGCTTTTGGATAAAGTTCTTTCGAGTCAATACTCTTGTTACGCTACAGAAGGAAATCTGAATAACCATATAGGGGTACCATTATCAGTATTGGGAATAAAACCCCAACATGAAATTGCTATTATAGAAATGGGCGCAAATCACGTTGGAGAAATCGATCTATTGTCTAAGATCTGTCAACCCACTCATGGGCTTATAACCAATGTTGGAAAGGCTCATCTAGAAGGATTTGGTTCTTTTGAAGGTGTGAAGAAAGCAAAATCAGAACTTTATAAATATTTAGAAGATAATAAAGGAATTGCTTTTATAAATTCTAATGAACCTGAACTTTTAAAAATAGAGCAGGATTTTAAAATGCTAAAGATATATTATGGTACTGAGCGCTCAAGTATTCCAAATTTCAAGTTCAATATATTGAAGGAGGACCCTTTTTTAAAAATCAATTTCTCTGTTAGTGAAAAGGAACATCAAATCAGCTCACACTTATCAGGAATACATAATTTTCAAAATATTCTTTCTGCGGCTTTTCTTGGATTTTATTTCAAGGTTCCCCTAGATAAAATAGTGCAAGCAATTTCTAACTATTTACCAGAAAATAATCGATCTCAAATTATAGATAAAGGAAGTAATCAATTTTACTTAGATGCTTATAATGCAAATCCTTCAAGTATGCGCGCCTCTATTTCTGCTTTTTTGAATTTGGCTAAGAATAAAAGGAAGATTGCCATTCTTGGAGATATGTTTGAACTTGGCGATTTTGCAGCAAAAGAACATAAAGATTTGATAGTGTATGTACTAGCTCAAGAATTTGACTTAGTTGTTTTTGTAGGGGAGCATTTTAATAAAGCTAAAGAAGAAACTGGCAAATACTTTATGAATGTAACTGAACTCAAACAATGGTTTGATAAACAATATTTTAAGGAAACTTTTTTCTTAGTCAAAGGTTCGAGAGGTATCAGCTTAGAAAAATTAATAAACTAAAAGATCAAGAACGAAAATACTCACCTCAAGCTGAATTAAAAATATTAAACAGCCTATCTGAAATTACATCTTTGCAAGCCAATTTGTACTCATTTTCAGTACAAGGAATGAAATCTTTCTTGTCACTGACTGGATTTGGTACTTCCACCCACCATCTATTGCTACTTGGACTTTTCCAAAAAGACAATGCTTCATCTTTGTCATTTAAGGGGACCAAATATTGTATTAAATCTTGTTGGTTGTCCAGATCATGCTTTCGTTTAGCTAAGCCATCTAAGAAATACCAAATCATGGTGGCTAATAATTTAACATTAGAATTTGGTAAATGGTCAGCTTTTCCAAAGCCATGAAGATGAATTCCTTTGATCTGTTCAGCCATTCCTAAATAATTGAATAATTGACAAGCCTCTTCAGCAAATAAACCACATGGATTTTGATTTGAGGAGGAAAAATCCGAATGTCTAATACAAGAAATGTCAAACGAAAAAGCATTGATATTTCTGAGTGCTGGTTCTAGCTCCCTAAAATCATCTCTAATTTGACCTAGACTTAGAGAACTACTTTCATTCCATCTAGGAATTTTCAAATAATTCGGATTGCTAAAGTGTTTTTGGAATGCAATACCTGAGATAGCCTTCAGATTTTCTAGTTTTAAAAGATCTTCGAAATCAATGATCTTTCTGATTTGATCTGTAGCAATTGAAAATTGAAATCCTTTATACAATGATTCCAATGTTTTCGATAAGCTTATAGAGTATTCAATAGAATCAGCTATGATAAATGGAATGCTATTGTTTTCTATGAGTTCTTTTAGAAGAGGAATTGGAAATGAAAAATCTTTATTTCTTATGTCTCCTAGATCAATAACATTAATACCAGATCCTTTAAATTCAAACTCAGAAAACGAATTTCGGATTTGATCTGCTTGTTCACAAGAAAAAATCAATGCTACCTGCTGATCAATTTGCTCAGATTTTTTTGCACTATTATATAGGTGCTTGGCTAAAGAATTCTCTTTTGCATTTTTGTAGCTACTTAATGCATTAGCAGTCAAAGGTTTCAACCAGTTGTTTAACATAGAAGTTGATTCGTTTTTTAATAATACTAATCTAAATAAGGATTTTATCACCAAGATTAAACCAAATTTTCGGATTCATTGTAAAAAAAAGTTACTTTTTTATGGTAATATTGTCTAATACATCATCAACAGTATAGGATATATAAAATATTGATTACATTTGTGAAATATCACGTTGTTGTTGAAAGAAAGAGGCTGAGAGAATACTCCCATATTAAATTGATTACAAAAGTTTCCTAGACATATCCAGATTCACCATTTTAGAATGTTGATATTTGATAAAAATATTTCAATTCAAGAGAGATAAAAAATGTGATTATCTTTTGGTCGAATGAAATAAAACAATACTTTTGTGCAGTTAGCAAAAAAACTTAATTTTTAAGACTATTTACTATAAAATTTATTTAATCATTTCAAAGTAAGAAACCTATGACAAGGAAAGTTTCTGTATTAATAGCATTAGTTCTCGGATTCTACATGACTGGTTTGGCTCAAGACGATAACGGTCTTGCAATCAATTCTAAGCCAAAGGATATGTGGGAAATTGGTTTAAATGTTGGACACAGCATAGTAACCGGAGACGTTGACTGGAATTCCAGTTTTGGAGTTGGACTCCACCTTAGAAAAGCATTAGATTATGTTTTTTCTATTAGATTAGACGCTGCATACCAAGCGCCAAATGGTTTAGAAGAAGAAGATTTTAGAGGAAGAGATGGTGAAAGATATGGCTTTAATAGATGGAAACCAGAATACAATACAACAGTACTTGGTGGAGATTTATCTTTAGTTGCTTCACTAAACCAATTAAAAATTGGTAAGAAAAACAAAGTTAACCCTTATTTCTTTGCTGGTGGTGGTGTTGCAAGCATTGCTGTAACAGCTATCGACGGTACAACTGAAGTTGATGTTGAAGAGAGAGTATCTTTTGATGATGGATGGGGAACATCTGCATACCTTACAGGTGGTGCTGGTTTAGCATTCAGAGTTGGAAAGAAATTTTCAATTGGATTAGAGCACAAGATCATTTCTGTAATGGGTAGAGCAGACGATTTATTAGATGCAGCAGAACTTCATACATCTGTTGGAGCTGAGACTTCATCTAGAGACCTTTTACATTATACAAACGTTCGTTTGAACATTGCATTAGGTAAAGAAGAAGATAAGTCACTTCCTTTATGGTGGGCTAGTCCTTTAGATATGATCTCTGAAGATCTTGCTGAAGTAAAAGCTAGACCTATTTTTGATATCACTGATTCAGATAATGATGGTGTGGTTGATATGTTTGATCAAGAAACTAACACTGCTGCTGGAGCTCCTGTTGACACAAGAGGTGTTGCTTTAGATTCAGATGGTGACGGTGTTGCTGATTACATGGACAAAGAGCCTTATTCACCACCTGGGTACAAAGTTGACAACAATGGTGTTGCTGATATCCCTGCTCCAGATATGTTATCTGAAGATGATGTTAATAAGATTGTAGATGCTAAGTTGAAGAACTTTAAAGTTCCAACTCCTGCAGCTCCAAGAATGGACTGGTTCTTACCTATGGTAAATTTTGATAACAACAGATACAGTATCAAAGGAACAGAGTACGGTAAATTGCACCAAATGGCTACTGTAATGCAACAACATCCTGGGATGAGAGTGGTAGCAGCTGGTTTTACAGATGCAACTGCTGGTAACTGTTACAATGATGTTCTTTCTTACAATAGAGCTCAAGCAACAATTGACTATATGGTAAGCAAGTATGGTATCTCAAGAGATAGATTCATTCTTAACTATGGTGGAGAAAATAAATTATTGGATCCTACACAAGGTAAGAGCTTAGCTAACAGAAGAGTTGAATTCAAAGTAGCTACAGTAGAAACTGAAATGGGTAGACCTGATTGTGGTGTTGGAAACGCTGGTACTGGTGGTTCTGGTTACACAGGTAACAAAGAAAGCGGCTATTAATACATAGCTCCGATATAAAAAAAATGCCTCGATTTCAATTGTGAAATCGAGGCATTTTTTTTTTAAATTCTAATACTCACATCTTTTAAAAGCTATTTTATAAGTAGTTTGAAGTACTCAACATCACTAAAGTACAAGCTTGTAATACCTCAATTCCTGCTTTCTTAGCCAAATTTGCCAGAACCACATTCTCAGTACCTGGATTGAAAATAATCCTCTCTGGCTTTAATTCTATGATGTAATCATAGTAGGATTCTTGCGCTTGGGGATTTAAATATAGGCTTACAGTATGTACCTTTTCATTAATGATAAGGTCAGTTTCTATCTCTACATCTTTTATCATACCAGCCTTTCTCCCAATAGCTAGAACAGGAAATTTGTGCGCTCTAAGCTTTCTAATGGCCATATTTGAGTAACGAGATTCCTTCATTGAAGCTCCTATGATCAATGTGTTATTCATTATTTCTTCTATTTAATTTGAAATAGAGACAATCAAGTCAATAACAAAAAGAAAAGACACTAAGTTTAAACTTAGCGTCTTCAGATTCTTTATAAAAAGAAGTATAACTTATTTTATTTATACCAATAACCTAACCGGATCTTCTAGTAAGGATTTAAATGTATTTAAGAATTTTGCTCCAGTAGCTCCATCTACAACCCTATGGTCGCAGGATAAGGTAACCTTCATTATTTTACCAATTCCTATTTCTCCATCCTTTACAACAGCTTGTTCAGCTATTCCTCCTACAGCTAATATACAAGCATCTGGCGGATTGATAATTGCGGTAAATTCTTCAATCCCAAACATTCCAAGATTGGAAATAGTGAAAGTATTTCCTGTCATCTCATCAGGTTGTAGTTTTTTGGATTTAGCTTTTCCTGCCAAGTGTTTGACTTCAGCATTCAATTGAGAAAGTGTTTTGAAATTAGCATTATTAATAACTGGTACCAATAAACCATCTGGGACAGCCACCGCAACCCCAATATTTATTGCCTTATTATATCTGATCTTATCTCCTAACCAAGAAGAATTCACCGTAGGATGCTTTTTCAAAGCTACTGCAGCTGCCTTGATTACAAAATCATTGAATGAAATTTTACTTTCCGCTACTGCATTTACAGATTTTCTACTTTCAACAGCTTTAGTCATATCAATAGCTATTGTTAAATAGAAATGAGGTGCAGAAAATTTGCTCTCTCCTAATCTTCTTGCAATGGTCTTTCTCATTTGAGAAACCGGCACTTCTTCAAACCCATTCTCATTATAGGAAGGCGTAAAATCAACTTGCTTTGCTATTGGTGTAGCATCTGAAAGCACTGTTGTAGTAGGACTAGCAACAACAGTAGCAGTTCTACCTCCTTTTCCTATAAATGCCTCTATATCACGCTTAATAATTCTTCCATTATCTCCTGACCCAACAATATTAGTCAATGATATACCTTTCTCAGAGGCAATACTCTTCGCCAATGGGGAAGCAAATATTCTACTATTTGAATGATTCTCCACCACAGGTATAGAAGAGGTACTGTTAATTGCTACCTGCTGGCTAACTTTTTCAGTTCCATTTTCAGATGATTTAGCGGTAGTTGGTTTACTAGCTTGAGGAGCTGTTCCACCTGCAGCATCTATTGCAGCCTGCCAATCTTCTCCTTCTTCTCCAATTACAGCTATAACACCATCGATAGGTACAGCACCTTCCTTTACAGCTATGTGTAATAAGACACCATCAAAATAGCTATCAAGCTCCATTGTTGCTTTGTCCGTTTCAACTTCAGCTAGAGTTTCACCTGATTCAACTGGGTCTCCTTCATTTTTAAGCCATGCAACTATGACACCTTCTTCCATTGTGTCACTCATCCTAGGCATTTTGATTACTTCAGCCATTTATATTTGATAATTTTGTATTTAAATTGATACTCATTAAAGCAATTGCAATTTATAAAACTTATTTTAGATAAAGCGTTATATAGTTTTACTTTTACCTTATATCTTACAGGATTTAGACAATTTCGTATTACGAAAAACATTAATTAATGCAGTTTTCTTCAACTTTATTAAATGATGCTGTAGAAGCATTCTCTTCTTTGCCCGGAATTGGCAAAAAAACAGCGCTAAGATTGGTTTTACATCTAATAAACCAAGATGTTACGGTCACCCAAAATTTTGCTAAAGATTTGGTGCAAATGAGGGAACAAATCAGACATTGTCTAAAATGTCATAATATATCAGATTCTGAATTATGTGAAGTTTGCCAAGACAAAAAACGAGATGCCAGCGTTATTTGCTTAGTAGAAGATATTAGAGATGTTATAGCCATTGAATCCACGGGCCAATATTACGGATTATATCACGTATTAGGTGGCGTGATTTCTCCTATTGAAGGAATCGGGCCTTCAGATTTAAACATTGATTCTTTGGTAAGAAGAATTGATGAAGATGAAGCTAAAGAATTAATAATGGCTGTTTCGCCTACGATTGAAGGGGAGACTACCATATTCTATATTTCTAAAATACTAAAAGAGAAAGAAGTGAAAGTCAGTACCATAGCAAGGGGAGTTTCTTTTGGTGGAGAATTGCAATATGCAGACGAAGTAACACTAGGTAGATCAATTATGTCTAGAACAGAATATACAGGATAAAACTTCCGCTTGAAAATTTATGGATCTTTCTATAATCATTGTAAATTATAATGTCAGGTACTTTTTGGAGCAGGCTTTGGTCTCTGTCTTCAAAGCCGTCGATGGTATTGAAGTAGAAGTTTTTGTTGTCGATAACAACTCTGTAGATGATTCAGTTTCAATGGTAAAAGCCAAATTTCCAGAAGTTATTCTAATTGAGAATAATGATAATCCAGGATTTTCCATAGCAAACAACCAAGCATTAAAAATTGCTAAAGGAAAATATCAATTGTTATTGAATCCAGATACGGTCGTTAAAGAAGATACATTCAAAAAATGTATAAGTTTTTTTGAAAAAACGCCAGAGGCAGGAGCACTTGGCGTTTGTATGATTGATGGATCTGGAAAGTTTTTACCAGAATCAAAAAGAGGTTTTCCAAGTCCTTCAGTAGCATTTTATAAAATATCAGGCCTCTCTAAACTTTTTCCCAATTCAAAAAAATATAACCAATATCATTTGGGATATTTAGATGAAAACAAAACTTGGGAAGTAGATGTGCTTTCTGGCGCTTTCATGATGATTAAAAAGGAGGTCCTTGACAAGATTGGCTTTTTGGATGAACAGTTTTTTATGTACGGAGAAGATATAGATTTATCTTATAGGATTAAAAAAGGAGGCTACAAAAACTATTACTTTTCAGATACACAAATCATTCATTATAAAGGAGAAAGTACAAAGAAAGGAAGTCTAAATTATGTCAAAGCATTTTATAATGCTATGATACTATTTGCAGAAAAACATTTTGATAAATCTAAGGCTGGCTTATTTACATTCTTAATTAGCTTAGCGATTTATTTTAAAGGAGGGTCTACGCTATTTAAAAATGTATTAAAAAAATTATTTTTTCCACTTACTGATGCTGTTTTAATTTATGGAGGCTTTGTCCTTTTAAAAGGTTTTTGGGCAAATTATTTTTATCAGGATCCCGCTTATTTTGATTCTAGTATTTTTTCTGTCAATTTTCCTTTATATACAATTGTTTGGCTTAGCTCAATTTTTTTTAATGGAGCTTATGATAGACCACTAGAGATTTCTAGACTATTAAGAGGACTGTTTTTTGGATTAATTTTAGTCGCAGGAATTTATGGATTTTTGAACCTGGAATATAGATCTAGTCGTGCAATTATAATTTTGGGATTTTTACTTTCTCTTGTATCTACTATTATTTTTCGTGCTATCTATAATTATTTTAAAAATGGAACCATTTATTTTGGTGTCAATGATAAAAATAGAATGATGTTAGTTGGTTCTAATGAAGAATGTGAGCGCGTCATTGACCTTTTGAATATTGCGGAAATCGAAAAGAACATCATTGGTCGCATTGCTCCGGATGAATCTTCTTTAGAATCAAATATGATTAATCACATTGGTAAACTTGACGAGATTGTTAATGTCTTCAAAGTGGATGAATTGATATTTTGTTCAAAAGATGTGAATATGGGCGTTATCATGAACTGGATGACGAAAATTGGTCCCAAGATAAATTACAAAATACTTCCAGCAAATAGTTTGAGTATCATTGGTTCAAACTCTAAAAACCATATGGGTGAATTATATACTATAAACATTCAATATAATATTGATACACCTTTATATCGACGGAACAAAAGAATGCTTGATATTTTAACATCAATTGCTTTTTTATTTTTGACACCCATTTTATTATGGTTTATTGAAAAGAAAAAAGCTTATATCAAGAATCTTTTTTTAGTTGTTTCTGGAAAAAAGACATGGGTTGGATACACGGATACAAACATTCATAACAATAACCTTCCGAATCTGCGAGAGGGGGTACTCTCACCTGCTTCTAGTTTTGTAAATGTCAATTTAATTCCCTCTATGGTTCATAGATTAAATTCATTATACGCCAAAGATTACGGGCTTTTTAGCGATGTTGAGATCATATTAAAGAATTTGCCAAAGCTTGGCGAATAGGCAATTGGTACAGTTCTTGTCTATCAATTGAATAGTTATTTCCCCTCTTTTATATTACATTTTCCCCTCTTTTCATAATTCATTATTTAAGAAGCTTATTATGTACAATATTAAAGTTGCAATAACTATTTTTCTTACCATATTAGGAATAGGCAATTTATTAGCATACGAAAGGAATGCTAAATGGGATGACCAAATTATAGTTATCAAAAATAATTCTATCGTTTTCGATATTTTAGAAAATGATGTTTTAAAAGGTGGAGTCCAAGATTTTGAGTTAATTAAATTTCCATTATTTGGTGAAGCTAAAATTAACTTTGATAATTCTATTTCCTTCAAGCCATATGAAGAAATATGCGAAGAGATTGACTATTTAGAATATATTATAAGACATGATGATGGTGTTGATACTGTTGGAGTACATATCGAAATTCTTTGCGAGTCTCTTACAATAATGAGTTCGTTCTATCCTGAAGAAACAGATAAAATACCTAACGCCTTCACGATTTTTGGGGTAGAAAATTTTCCACAGAATACTCTTTATGTTTTTAATAATTCTGGAAACGAAGTGTTTTACTCTAGGGGTTATGCAAACAATTGGAATGGGGTATACCAGGGAAAATTACTGCCTCACAACAAAATCTATTACTATGTTTTTAACGATGGTATAGGACAAGTTTACTCTGGCTATCTAAAACTCAACTAGCTTATATTACTCCATCCTTCTATAAGTTGGAAGTTTTCTTTAAGGTGTACTTTTAGAATCTTATTTTGCTCATGCTCGATCAAGGGATCATGATCAATAATGCGTTGGGCAATATTGCGACACATTTTAATTAATTCTTGATCTTTCGCAATGTCGGATATTTTAAAAAGATTAAATCCACTTTGTTGCGTATTGTCTAAATTTCCAGGACCTCTTATCTGAAGATCTGCTTCGGCAATTTGAAAACCATCATTTGTTTTGCACATGGTTTGTATTCGTTGCATTCCAATCTGAGTAACTTTTTCACCAGTCATTAATACGCAGTATGACTTTTCTGCTCCTCGTCCAACTCGTCCACGCAATTGATGCAGTTGAGAAAGTCCAAAACGTTCTGTATTTTCGATGATCATCAAAGAGGCATTCGGCACATTAACACCTACCTCAATCACTGTGGTAGCGATCATAATTTGTGTTTCTTTTTTTATAAACCTTTGCATTTCAAATTCTTTATCCTTCGGTTTCATTTTACCATGCACGATGGAGATTTGATACTCAGGTGGCCCAAAATCTCTGAGCAAAGTTTCATAGCCTTGCATTAAGTTATTTAAGTCAAGCTTAGCAGATTCTTCAATTAATGGATACACGATATAAATCTGCTGGCCAACGGCAATGGTTCTTTTCATTAAGCCTTGAATCCACAATCGATTTGATTCTGTTTTATGCATGGTCTCTACCAATTTTCTCCCAGGTGGAAGTTCATCGATGACAGATACATCAAGATCTCCGTAAGTAGTCATAGCCAATGTCCTAGGAATTGGTGTTGCAGTCATTACTAGGATGTGTGGTGGTTTAGGTTTACTCTTATGCCATAATTTTGCACGTTGAGCAACTCCAAAGCGATGCTGTTCATCCGTTATCGCTAATCCTAAGTTTTTAAAAACAACAGGGTCTTCTAAAATGGCATGAGTGCCGATTAAAATATTTATCTCTCCTTCTTTTAAATTCTCTAAAAGAGCAGCTCTCTTTTTTCCTTTAACTGAACCAGACAAAAATGAAATATTTATATCGAGACCTGATAAGTATTCGTTAAAAGCTATAAAGTGTTGTTGTGCTAATATTTCTGTTGGAGCTAATAAACAAGTTTGATAGTTGTTGTCTAATGCTATCAAGATGCTCATAATTGCAACCATGGTTTTTCCACTACCAACATCTCCCTGTAAAAGCCTATTCATCTGCGCACCGGACCCTAAATCAGCTCTGATTTCTTTGAGTACTTTTTTTTGGGCATTTGTTAATTCAAAAGGTAATTTCTCTGAATAAAATTTATTAAATAAAGGGCCAATCGTTTTAAAATCATGTCCTTTAAAACTTACTTGCCGTTCGCTCTTTATTTGTAATAGTCGCAATTGAAGAAAAAATATCTCATCAAATTTTAATCGATTAATCGCTTCATCTAGGTCCGATTGATTTCTTGGAAAATGTACCTGAAGGAAAGCTCTGTATCGGCTGATTAACTTCACTTTGTTTAATAAATATTCAGGCAAAATCTCAGGAATATCTTCTTCTTTAAGTAATTGAAAAAGACCTTTCATAATATTTCTTCTCCCTTTAGCATCTAATCCCTTAGAATTCAATTTTTCAGTACTATGGTAAACTGGAGCTAAGTATTTTTGAACAGCTGCAGCTTCTTGTATTGATTCGACTTCAGGATGAGGAATGCTGAGTCTGCCTTTAAAGGCATTCACCTTTCCATATACGACATATTCTTTTCCAGGAACAAGTATCTTTTGTAGCCAGTTTATACCTTTGAACCAAACCAATTGGATGATACCTGTTTCATCTTTGAGCTGAGCCACCAATCTTCTTTTATATTTATCGCCAAGGATTTTCACATTGTTGATTATACCTTTCATTTGGACATAATCAAGATTTGAATTGACTTCTCTAATTTTATGAAATTTAGTTTTGTCAACATGTCTAAAAGGATAACTTTGCAAAAGATCCTGATAGGTGAAAATCTTCAGTTCTTTTTTGAGCATGTCAGCTTTAATTGGGCCTACACCTTTTAAGTAATCTATAGAAGTATCTAAAATGCCTTTGCTGGTACTCATAAAAATCTGAAATATTTGAAATTTTGGAAACTAAAATTATAATTATTTCATTTTATAAGGTATACTAAGCAAACTTTTAATAAAATTAAATTTAAGATGGGACAGGAGACTAAGAGAATGTTGCAAATAGGAGAGATGGTAAAAAGAAATATGAGCTTGGTTTTACAACAAGAAGGCTCATATATTTATGGTTCTCAGGTTTTAGTAACAGTAACAAATGTTAAAATGAGTCCTGATCTTGGACAAGCTAAAATTTATTTATCCGTATACAATACAGACAATAAACAGGCTGTAATTCTGCAGATGGATGAGGCCCATTATCAAATAAAAACAGCCTTTGTTCAAAGAGTAAAAAGGCAATTGAGAAGGATTCCTTCCCTACATTTTTATATCGACGAAACATTGGATGAAATGTATCGATTAAATAATCTGTTCAACAAGCTGAAATCAGATAATCAAATGGGAACTAAATCTGAGGAAGAGTAAAGTTTTATTCTCCAATTCTTGGAATAGGTGAACCATGTGGATCAACGTCTGGAAAACCAAGTTTTTCATCTAAAGCTGCTAGCATTTCTTCAGTCAATAAATGCTCATACTTTTCAGCATCTTCATGAATCTGTTCCGCAGTTAATCCTATTTGATTTACAAGATAAGTTTCCCAAAGACGATGTGCTCTTACAAGTTTATTTGCTTCCTTTTGGCCGCTTTCTGTAAGTACTAATTCTGGAGATATTTTAACCAATCCATTTTTGGCTAATGATTGCAAATTCTTTTTCAGAACTTGATTGGTGTATCCTAATCTATTTTGCAATTCTGTATAGCTTAAATTTTCTTTTTGATGCAATCTGAAAGCTTGCTTTAATGTATCCTCAAATCTGATTTTAGTACTTAATTTTTTTGAACGGATAGACTTGAATAGCAATCCTTTTTTGGGAGCAAATAAAACAGTTAGAAAATAGATTAAAGTTGCTACTACTGTCATGGCTGGCCCAGGGGTAGTATCCCAATGTATGGAAATAATCAATCCCAAAACTGCAGATAAAAAACCTAAGAAGGAGGCAATGATTAAAACGATTTTCAACTTGTCAGAAAGCAATAAGGCCGTCGAAGCTGGTGTAATCAACATGGCTACTACTAGTATAACACCCACCGCTTTGAGACTTGCTACAACAACAAAAGAAAGCATTAACATTAAAAAATAATGAATCATCTTAACAGAGATCCCCATCGTTTCAGCTATAACCGGTTGAAAGGTGGTGACAAATAAATATCTATAAAAAGTAACGATGCTCAGTAGGACATATAAGCCAATACCACTTATAAGATAAAGATCTTCATTTCCAACACCTAGTATACTTCCAAACAAGAAATCTTTTAAATCCAAATGGACTCCTTGACTGTTTATTTCTGAAATTCCAAGAACTCCAATGGCAAACATGGCTGTAAAGACAATGCCTATTGCTGCATCGTTTTTCGTATTTACATTTCTTTGGATCCAAGTAATCGCAAAAGCTGAAAGTAAACCAGCTGTAACAGAACCCAAAAAAAAGCCAATCGTGCTGTAGCCTACAATTATAAACGAAATTACTATCCCAGGTAATATAGCATGGGATAAGGCATCTCCGATCAAAGCCATATTTCTCAGTACTATAAAACATCCTAAAGCACCACACATCAAACCAACGATGCTTGAAGAGATCAAGGCCCGTATGGCCCATTCTTGACTAAATAATAATTCTAATGTATCTAACACAACATTATTTTATATAAATCTAATCAAAAATTTAGAATAGCACAAATATAATTTTAGATTAGTCTAAAAGTTAAGTAGGCATTGAAGCTATCAGCCCTTCTTTTAAAGCGCTTTTTGAACTGAATAAATGGGAAGTTTTAGAGAGGTCTAAGCTTAAGAGTATAAGTTGAATTGCAACACTGATGAGATCGACTCTTTCATCTGGAATTGCTTTCCAAATTTTTAATTGATCAACAGTTGAATTCAGAATCTTTTTGGCAAATATTTCGAAAGCTGAAATGTCGATTCTTGAAATTGAGTTGTTGAGAATAGTCTTTTCTAGATTTTTATCTAAAACATCAAAAGTCCCTGACGACCCTATAAGTTCGAGCGGCTTATACTTTTCCAAGTTTTGTTTAAATTTTAAAGTATGTTCCAAGTAGAACGTTTTAAGTTCATCCTGCTCTTTCTTACTCATTGGATTACTGCGATGAAATTTATTTTTTAAGATAGCTATGCCCATAGGGATACTTTCTGAATAAACAATTCCATCTATATTTGCAATAATGAATTCTACACTACCTCCTCCAATATCCATGATCAAAGTATAGTTTTGTTTAAAAGAAAACACCTTTTCAATTCCTTTGTAAATGTAATAAGCTTCTTGCTCTCCAGAGATTACCTCTATTTGAATACCGATTTTTTCTCTTACTGCTGAAATGAATTCTGAGGCATTAGAACTTTTGCGCAAAGCTGCTGTCCCAACACATTTGAAATTATGACAATGAAATTTTTCTAAACTAGATTTGAATTGGTTTAAGGTCTTCATTCCTCTATCAAAAGCTTCTTTCCCGATGTACTTGACTCCTCCTTGTCCTAACTTGACATATACACGCGCTCTGTAAATAATTTTAAAAGATGTATCTGATCTATCTATGATAAGAAGATGAAATGTATTTGTACCCAGATCAATCACCCCATATCTATTGGGATGAATCATTATTGTCCAGCATTTTGAGGAAACTGTTTAAATAGATTTGTGTAATGTGCAATTCCTTCTTGGGACATGAAGTTGGCAGCAACTTTCTTTTTATTTTCATAGAAGACAAAATATTGACAGCCATCTTGGAAAAATATTTCTGCTTCGGCAAAAGTAGCCCCTTGGATTTCAAAGAAAATTCTACCTATAGATTTACATGCTGGATTTAAGGTAGGTGTTTCTTGAGCAATATGCCTGACCACACCTTGGATTGATCCTTTCTTATCCATGCTCATACTGAAATTTGTCTTGTAAAAAATGTAATCAATGTAATCACATTCATCCCAAATTGTTTTCATCTTTTCCATAGTAATGGAAGGCAAGTTTTCACCATTAGCTTGTGCTTTCGGGATTTCCTTAGCAACTGGTTCCTTACTACCCGTATTAGCAGGTTCATTGCAAGATGAAAAAAAGAAAAGAGAAAAAGAGATAAATAAAATGGAGTATTTCATAATGTAAATTTAAAACATGTATAAGGCATGGAAGGTAAGAAAGAATCCACGATACGAACGAGAATTTATACTACTTTTTCTTTGGTCGAATAATAAATTTAATGATCTGGTGTATCTTGCGGTAAAGCCTAAATGTCTATTTGTATAATAAGTAAATCCTCCAAGCCATGAAAAATTGTTTTCAGCGAACTCTTCTAAAATGGGATCTATTTTTTCTTTTTGGATGGTTGCATTTATTAGTCTTCCGTAAGATAAACCAGCATGAAAGTGCAATCTATAATAATCATCACCTTCCCAATCTAAATAATTGAAGATAACTGGAACAGCTACATAGTCCGTATTAATTCTTATTTCGTCAGGATTGTTAACAGTAGCTTTTTGGTAAGAACCTCTTGCGCTGTAAAGTAATTCTAAACTCGCCTCCATTTTATCAGATAAAACAACAACCCCTCTAAAACCACCTTCAATACCAAGTTTGTTAAATCCAGCAGAATCATCGCCTAAAATTTGAGAGCCATTTAGTCCGATTATAGCACCTGCTTTAAATGTTTGACAATAAGAGGATAAAGCAATTCCCAAAATTATGAATGTTAATATATGTTTGATTTTCATTAGATATTTTTAATATTGGTCTTTAAATTAACGTTTGAAATTGCAAGAAAGTCTTTTTTTAAGCAAAATCAATACTTTATTAATTACCTTTACATTATGTTCAAATATACAAGGCATACTCTTAAAAAGATAGAAAGTTTGTTTGAATCTTCCGCGTATCAGATCAGGTATGAAAGAGGTAGTTTTCAATCTGGCTATTGTTTGGTGGAAGATCGAAAAATTATTGTGATTAATCGTTTTTTTGAAGTAGAAGGCCGAATTAACACACTTATTGAAATATTGAATAATGTTGCTTTGGATGAAGCTGAATTTGACGAAAAGCAATTAGACTTTTATCAACAGATATTGTCAATGGATGAATTGGCAAATACAGAATCGCACTAATTTTTGGAAGTAACTTTTCTTGGTACTGGAACCTCTCAAGGTGTCCCAGTCATTTCATGCAATTGCCAAGTTTGTCAATCTAAAAACCTTAAAGACAAACGACTCAGATCCTCTATTCTTATTAGTTTGGAGACAATCAATGTAGTAGTTGACGCAGGACCTGATTTTAGACAACAAATGCTGATTAATAAAGTAGATCAATTGGATGCGATTTTAATTACGCACGAACACAATGATCATGTAATTGGTTTAGATGATATTAGGCCATTCAACTATATTAACAAAGCTAAAATTTTGGTTTTCGCAACCTCTCAGGTCCAAGAGGATTTGCAAAAAAGATTTGCTTACATCTTCGATGAAAATCCGTACCCTGGGGCTCCCTCTATTAGATTTTCGACAATCATAAATAATCAAAACATAAACATAGCTGGATCCGAATTTATTCCTATTAAAGTCCATCATGGAAACTTGGAAGTTTATGGTTTTAGAATTGGCGATTTTGCATACATTACAGATGCAAACCGTATTGATATTGAAGAGAAAGAAAAGTTAAAGGGCGTTAAAAAACTTGTCATTAACGCATTGCACAGAACACCTCACCATTCACATTTTAATTTAGAACAAGCCATCGAATTCATTCAAGAGATTGGTCCAGAAGATGCATTCCTCACGCATATTAGCCATAGAATGGGAAGCCATCAAGAAACAACAAAAGAATTGCCGAATAATATACATTTGGCGTATGACGGTTTAAGACTAAGGATATAAGTTAAAAGCAATTTTAAATCTTTGACTAAAGCAACCTAGCATACCAAATCTACGTATGTAAACAAACAGCTTAACAGATTGGAATACCCCTGTTTGTTGAGAAATTCATTAAGTTCAATACGAAAATATATTGAATTCCGTTTCAATTATACTATCTCCCTCAACATGAAGAAATATCTATTCTTTTTCGTTATAATAAATTTCTCTCTAGATTGTTTTGCCCAACAAGCAATACAGTTTAGTCAGTATATGTTAAATCCTTACCAATTTAATGTTGCCCAAGCCGGCTTGGAAAATTCTTTAATAGCAACTTTAGCTATTAGAAAGCAATGGCTAAATTTGAATAATAGCCCTAGCTCACAAAATTTAACCTTGCATTTACCTTTTTACTTTCTAAAAGGAGGAATTGGTTTGAGTGTAGAGAATGACGATATAGGCGTCACAAATAATTCAAGAATAACAGCGAGCTATAATTTCATTTATCCAATTTCTGAAAAAACGTTTCTGTCTTTAGGAGTTGGAGGAGGATTTTCTCAGCATAGAGTAGATGGATCAGCGTTTAGAACATCAGATGGTAATTATGAGCCGTCGGCTTTTGATCACAAAGATCCAATATTATCTACTTCAAACCAGTCTGCTGTGAGTCCAACCTTTCAAGCAGGTCTTGTATTACAGGTGGAGAATTTAAAAATCGGCCTTTCCGGAATCAATTTGTTAGAAAACTCTTTCGAATTAGAATCTATTGATGGGAATATCCAGTTTTTTCAAAGAAGACAATTTTTTGCAAACTTGGTGTATGATTATTCCGTCAATTCTGTCCTGTCACTTTTGCCTTCCATATTATTCAAAACTGATTTAATAGAACAGCAAATTGATTACTCGGTTTTAGCTACCATTGATGACAAGTATATTTTGGGAGGAAGTTATAGAGGATTTGAAAGTAAATCACAAGATGCGATAGCGATTTTAGTTGGTATTAAATTTAATGAACATATAACTTTGAGCTATTCATATGATTTGGGCCTTTCAAATTTAAAAACGGTACATACAGGATCACATGAAATATTAGTTAAATACGATTTAAATAAAAAAATAGGTGGTGGGAAACTCCCAAATATTATATATAATCCCAGGTTTTTATAGTTTCTTTAGGTTTAATTATATATTAAAACCGATGAGCTTTAACTAGTTATTAATTAAAATTTTGTAATTATAAAATACTACCTTAGTTATCACGTTTAAATGACGGTCAATCAGCTAAAACTAGAAGTCAAAAAATAGATTAGGAAATTTTGTTTTGTTTCCTAAAGAAAGTTATATTTACGTTCTATTAACCTACTCTTTATCTAATTTGAAGGAAAATTCGGGTGTTAAATGAAAAAGTCTCTTAATTACTTATCTGCTCTACTCTTGCTAGGAATATTATTTTCCTGTGGAGGTAGTAGCGATACTGGTCAGTTGATCGGCGTGTTAGATCGTCCAACTTGGAAAGGTATCAATCCTTACGGAATGGTCTACGTACCATCGGGAACTTTGCACATTGGTCCCTCGGATCAAGATGTGGGCAACACATATGTGCAAAGACAAAAATCTATATCCATACAAGGTTTCTACATGGATGATACGGAAATTACAAATAACGAATATCGTCAATTTGTATATTACGTGCAAGATTCATTAGCACATACTTATCTTGATCATTTCTACGAAGATGAAGATGGCAATCAATTTATAGATTGGGAGTATGAAATCGATTGGGCTGACGAAACATTAGATGATATGTTTTATCAGGGCGACGATAAATTTGCTGGTAAAAAGGAAGTTAACGTAAGTCAACTACTATTTACTTTTCAATGGTATGATTGGAAAAAAGCGGCAAAGGATAATGCTAACTGGCAAAAAGTTCAAAAAGAAGGAGGTGTCGAAAGATCTTCTTATATCAATAAAGATGAAGTAATCATTTACCCTGATACACTATGTTGGATTAGAGATTTTGCTTACTCATACAATGAGCCAATGACAAGAAACTATTTCTGGCATCCAGCATACGATGATTATCCAGTAGTTGGTGTCAATTGGGAAATGTCTAAAGCATTTTGCTTCTGGAGAACTAATCTTTGGAACTCTTATCAAGCAATACGTGGTGATGGAATTAACTCTGAAGATTTCAGATTACCAACGGAGCATGAATGGGAATATGCTGCAAGAGGAGGACACGATGCTGCTCCTTTCCCTTGGGGAGGTTATTACCTAAGAAATGCAAAAGGTTGTTTATTAGCAAACTTCAAACCTGGAAGAGGAAACTATCCAGAAGATGGTGGATTATATACTGTTCAAGCAGACGCTTATTTCCCGAATGATTATGGTATTTATAATATGGCGGGTAATGTTGCAGAGTGGACAGAAACCTCATTTCACGAAAATGCATATTCTTTCTTACATGATTTAAATCCTGATTTAAGATACAATGCTAAAGAAGAAGATTCTGAGTATAGCAAACGTAAAGTAATCAGAGGTGGTTCTTGGAAAGATGTAGGTTATTTTCTACAAACTGGAACTCGTCACTGGGAATTTCAGGATACAACAAAATCTTACGTAGGTTTTAGATGCGCCCTTACTTTCTTAGGTCGTTCATTAAACGATTTTTAATAATAGCATACAAATTAAGTTAAGATGGAAAATCTGATCAACAGATTTTCCATCTTAATTTTAGTCAAAACGTACCGAAAACACCAATCAAACTTTCCAAAAAAGATTTTCAAGTTTTACGGTTTTACTTTGTGACTTTTGTATACTTCCACGTTATGCTGTTGTGGCATTAACTAATAATGTAACTCTTTTATTTCCAATATATTAACTAACATTCAAAATTGACTTGAAAATGAGTTTTATCAAATCTAAAGGATTTAAATACTTTAAAAATCTTGTTATAGGACTTGGAGCGGCAGTAGTACTTGTAGGTGCACTTGCAAAGCTTCTTTCACATCCTCAAGCTGACTTACTTTTAAAAATCGGATTATTAACTGAAGCAGGTATTTTTGCTTTCTTAGGTATAATTGGTCCAGAACCAGATTACTATTGGAACAAGTTGTATCCTGGCTTAGATAAGTACAGTTCAAAAATTCAACCTTTAACTGCTGGTGATATGCCAGAATCAACACCTGGCCTTAACGGTGAAGTTGTTGAACAACAATTAGGTGGAATGTTGAGCGAATTACAATCTATGTCTTCTAGCATGAGTTCACTTAAAGCACTTCAAGAAGTTGACTTTTCAGGAACCAAAGACCAAATTCAAACTATGGGTAATTTCTACACTAGAATGAATGAGGCAATGGCTAATATCAGTGAATCTTTGGAAGATACACAGAACTACAAAAATCAACTTTCTGCTCTTAACCAGAATCTTGGTTCTTTGAACTCTGTTTACGGAAACGTACTTTCCGCAATGTCTAACATTAGACACGAATCTTAATCCATTTTTTAAAACAAAACTGAAAATTATATAATATGTCAATTCCAAAGGAACCGCGGCAGTTAATGATAAACCTAATGTATTTGGTTTTAACTGCGCTATTGGCTTTGAACGTATCTGCTGAAGTGATGAATGCATTTTTCGATCTTGATAAAAGTTTGAAACACTCAAATGCATTAACTAAAACAGGAGTAGATGCTACCAAAGAAGGTATACAGCCAACCCTAGACAAAAAGCCTTTATTGAAAAAACCTTTGAATGAAGGTATATCTGAAATCAATGAAGAAGTAAATGCTTTTGTTGAATATATAGATGAAATCCAAGCTAAATTAATAGACGCCTCTGGAAACGGAGATGGATCTGTTAATGAAGGAGATTACATCAATGATGATATGAATAACAAACCACGAGGTAAGAAAAACAAAGACGTTACTACCAAATTAATGGTGGAAGGTGTATCCGTTGGATACGGCGCGGCTGGTACTACTTACCAAGGGGAAGGACCTTACGGCCCTGAAATAGCTGATAAAGTTGATGCTCTTAAGCAAAAAATGATAGAGATTTATTCCAACACCATTCGTAACAAGGATGTTATGAAAGAAGGTAAATTGAAAGCTGAAGAAGTAGAAAAGAGAATTGAAGGTTTTACAAACTCTATTCCTTTAGCAGTAGAATCTCTTGAAAGTATCGAAAAAAAGGCTAAACCAGGTACAGTGTTACCAGGTGACGATCACAAAACTGTATGGTCAAAATACAAATTTAAGCAAATGCCTTTGGCTGCTTGTTTACCTGCGCTTACTAAATTACAAACAGATGCTAGAAATACTCAAGCAACTGCTGTAAATAAATTTGCAGAGCTTGTAGGTGGTAGAGAAATTAAGTTGAATAAATTCTTCCCGATTATGAATGCGAAAAAAGGCTATATCATTAAAGGTGAAAAATTTGAAGCTGAAGTGGCTATCGGAGCATTTTCTAGTGAATTTGCAAAGACTGCTTCTATTAGTGTGAATGGTCAAAGAATCAAACTTAATGCTGAAGGAAAAGGAACATTTACAGAAACTGCTGGATCAACAGGTAAGAAGAACCTCAAACTTACGGCATCTGTAACAAATCCGCTTTCAGGCGAAAAAATGTCTGGAAATTCTGAGTTTGAATATGAAGTAGGTGTACGTTCTGCAACAGTAACTGCTGATAAAATGAACGTTTTCTACATTGGTGTTGATAATCCAGTATCTGTAACAGTTGCAGGATCATCTTCAAACTCCATAAAAGTAAATGGTACTGGTATTTCTATAAATGGCTCAAAAGGCAAATACACTGTAACTGCTTCTAAACCAGGTCCTGCTAAGGTCAATGTTTCAGCTGAAGGTTTTCCTTCTACTAGCTACGATTTTAGAGTAAAAAGAATTCCAGATCCAACACCTGCACTAGGCGCCGGTCCAAATAAGAACGGTGGAGCTATGGGTAATGGAGAATTTAAAGCACAATTGGGTATTGCTGCTATACTTGAAGGCTTTGACTTTGATGCGAAATGTAACATCATGGGCTATGAGTTAACAAGAGTTGCTAAGAGACAGGATCCTGTTTCTCAAATTAACTCTGGTGCAAGATATGGAGGGGACTGTAAGAGACTTGTTTCTCAAGCAAAACCTGGAGATACATACTATTTTGACAAATTAAAGGCAAAATGTCCAGGTGATGCAGCAGGAAGAAAGCTTCCTTCTATTGTTTTTAGAATTAAATAGTTATTTTTGAATACAAGAAGCTGGATTTATACCGTTTTGGTATAATTATCGGTAAATAACTTAAAAGTGTTAATCATGAAGTTCACATTGAAATTATTGAGTTTTTGTGCTTTTTTAATGTTTTTCGTAGGATCTGTAAACGCACAGGACCCTGAAGAAGACATACGCACAGAATCCTCTGTTCCAGATGATGAGGATAAGCCTCTAGACGATATCGTTGAAAAAAGGCTTATTGAGGAAAGAGAAGTATTAGAATACGAACCAATTAGAGAAGCAGATATATTCTGGGAAAAAAGAATGTGGAGAGTAATTGATATAAGGGAGAAAATGAACCTTCCTTTTACTTATCCTGAAATGCCTTTTTTTACTATAGTAATGGATGCTGCTGTTAATGGCGAAATTACCGTCTATAGTACAGAAGACGATAAGTTTACCTATAAATTGGAACCAGACGAAGTTGCCTCTATGGGAGCTTCTGTGGATACTATTATTACTTTCGATCCAGAAACATACGAAGAGAAGATTCAAGTTGTAAGAAATGACCTGAACCCTGAAGATGTGAAGAGATATAGACTTAAAGAAATTTGGTTCTTCGATGAAGAATCATCTACCATGCAAGTCAGAATTTTAGGTATCGCACCACTTATCGATGTGAAAGATGATAATGGTAATTTCAGATATGAAAAACCGATGTACTGGTTATACTATCCTCACATTAGAGAATTATTAGCTAGACATCAAGTCTTTAATATAGGAAATGATGCTTCTAATCTAACTTGGGACGACCTTTTTGAAATGCGTTATTTCGCTTCTACGATCTATAAAGAATCAAACGTTTATGATCGAAGACTTCAAGATTATTTGAGTGGAGTAGACTTATTGCTCGAAGCAGATAAAATTAAAAATGAGCTATTTAATTTTGAACAAGACCTTTGGTCATATTAATTCTATAGCTTAAGAAATATAAGCCAGTTAACAGATTTGTTAGCTGGCTTTTTTTATGCCCATTGGCTAATACATATATAACGACTATCGAACTTGTATGAACGAAATCTATTAATAACTCATATACTCCCAAGCAGTTCTATAAGATCCCTCTTTCTCCACATAGGCCAAGAAATCGGTATAGAATTTATCCGCACCTATTGTCGCACTATCTCCAACGACAACAAGTTTTTTTCTTGCCCTAGTCAAGGCAACATTCATCCTGCGGTAATCTTTTAAAAATCCAATCTCGCTTTTTTCATTAGATCTAACAAGGCTTATGTAAATGATATCTCTTTCTTGACCTTGGAAAGAATCAATCGTATTGACTGAGATATCCAATCCTTCTAATTTGGGATCTTTTAAAACAATATCAGAAGCCAAAATTACTTGGTTTTTATAAGGAGAAATTATTCCAATACTAAAAGGCTTTATGTCTATTTTTTCATGAAGTTGATAAAGGTGCTCGAGCAATATTTGAATTTCATCTTTGTTAGATTTACTCTGATATTCTGGGTCGACATACTCATCAAAACTACATCCTGCAGTGTCAATAAATTCAAGGACTACCTCATCTTCTTGTAAGGCATGGAATTCATTACTTGGATCTGCACTTAACTTGTTTTCATAAAACTGTTCATTAGAGAAACCCATTATGACTGTATTCATTCGGTATTGGATTCCTAAAAGATTCACTTGAGAATGTCTATTAATGCACTTTTCCAAAAGCGTTGTCCCTAATCCACCGATTCTAGCTTTATTACTCTTGACTGTTGGAGGTAGTTGGAAAGGATCGCCTGCTAAGACTATTTTTGTTGCTTTAGTAATTGGTATCCAACAAGCGGGTTCAAGTCCTTGGGTGGCTTCATCGATAAATACAGTTTTAAAGAGTTTATCTTTTATTACTCTATTTTTTGAACCCACAAGCGTTGTAGCTATCACCTGAGCAGAGTTTACAAGCTGCTCTACCAAACGTTCTTCAAGTTGATTTACCCAATTTGTTAATTCTTTTGCTTGTTGGTATAGATGTTTTCTTTCGTCTCTTTCTTTTTGACCAAAGTTTCTTTTGAATTTTCCAGCTTGCTTTTTTAAGTTGGCAGCCTCAATCTTAACTTTCTTAATATTCTTACTATCTGGGTGAGCGGAAAGTTTTGCATCTATTGTATGCTTAATAATATCTTCATCTATTCTTGAAATATTTCCAATTCTCAAAACTTCTAAGCCTTTTTCAGCTAATTTTGCTGTCAATAGATCTACCGCCGCATTTGATGGCGCTGTAACAAGAATGGTAGCTTCTTTTTTGCTTAGTTCTTTTATAGCGGCGACTATTGTTGTTGTCTTCCCAGTGCCAGGTGGCCCATGAATAATACTAACATCCAAAGCAGAAAGAATGTTATTTACAGCCTTGTTTTGGGTAGGGTTTAAATGATCTAAGTTTATGTCTTGATAGCTATATTCAAATTTTGCCTCTACTCGACCAAGAATCACATCTCTTAAATCTGAAAGACGTGTATTAGAAGTATGGATGACTGTTTCCATTGCATGCTCCATTTCTTTGTAGGATGATTCATCAAAAAGAATATCTACCCCAATGGAAGTATTATGAATCCAATCAGGTAGATCCGTACTATGCAAAATGATTTTCATCTTGTTTCTATTAACATAATGAATTACCCCTTTTTTTTCCTTTACTTCTTGAGTTAGGTCATTACTATATAATCTAACAAGCTTGCCTGATCGGAAGGCATGGCCTGAGGTCAATTCTTTGTTGTATTGAATTGTCACGTAAGCTCTATCACCAAAAGTGAATCCTGTCTTCAGTGTTTGTACGGGAAACCACGAGTATCCTTTTTTTCGCCTTTCATCCAAAGAAAGGCTTTCAATCGCATTTTTAAATTGTATAAAGTCATCTTCTTTCTCTTTTTGGAGAAGAAGAGCAACATTTTTTAGTTCTTCTATGATCGAATCAGCCATTTGTTTGTTAAGCTATATTAGTAGATTTGTTTTTTAAAACTAATAGGATGTCAACAAAGAAAGAAAAATCTTCTTTCATTGAGCAATTTCGAGCATTAAAGAATTTAATTCCATTCTTTAACATGGTCTGGAATACTTCAAAATCACTTACTGCGCTTAATGTGCTGCTGAGAATATTAAAGTCTATACTCCCTTTAATAATTTTAGCGGTAGGAAAAGAAATAATAGATGAGGTATTGCTGCTTATAGCAAATAGCTCGGATGATATGAGCAATTTATGGTTTTGGGTTGCTTTAGAGCTAGGGCTTGCCATTTTTTCAGAAATCATGAATAGAGCAATAACATTGATCGATTCTTTGCTTGGAGACTTATTTTCAAATAAATCTTCGGAAGATCTGATGCGCCATGCTGCTCAATTGGATCTTTATCAATTTGAAGATGCGGATTTTTATGATAAACTAGCTTTAGCAAGAAAACAAACGACAGGCCGAACCATATTACTTTCTTCAATACTGAGCCAAATGCAAGATATCTTAACGGTATTGACTTTGGGGTTTGGTTTAGTCTATTTCAATTATTGGTTAATAATCATTTTGATACTTGCTGTGATTCCATCTTTTTTGGGAGAAACACATTTCAATCAAAGAAGTTATTCGCTTACAAGAAGCTGGACACCAGAGCGCAGAGAACTGGACTATTTGCGATATATCGGAGCAAGTGATGAAACTGCCAAAGAAATCAAAATATTTAACCTGGCTGAATTCTTAGTATCGCGATTCAAGTTCATAGCGGATAAATATTACAAAGCGAATAAAAAGATAGCAACCAAGCGGGCCATTTGGGGGTCATTGCTATCAGCTATTGGAACTTTGGCTTATTACGGAGCCTATGTATTTATTTTAATACAAACGGTACAGAGTATAATAACAGTAGGAACATTAACCTTTCTTGCTGGTGCCTTTAATCGAATGAGAAATATGTTACAAGGCATTATGACCAGGTTTTCTCGGATTGCAGAAGAGGCTCTTTATTTAAAAGATTATTATGACTTTTTAAATTTAAAGCCAACAATTGTTTCGCCTAAAAATTATCAAGCATTCCCAAGTAAAATAAAACAAGGCTTTACTTTTGAAGATGTGTCGTTTAAATATCCAGGAGCAGAAAAATATGCAATAAAGGATTTAAACTTTACACTAAAAGTTGGGGAGAAGATGGCATTGGTTGGAGAAAATGGAGCGGGCAAAACAACTTTAGTAAAATTGTTAGCTAGATTATATGAGCCAAGTTCAGGTAGAATTCTTTTAGATGGTATTGATTTGAAGAATTATAACTTGAATGAACTAAGAAACAACATTGGAATAATCTTTCAGGATTATGTGCGGTTCATGATGAAGGCCTCAGAAAATATAGCCATTGGTGGAATAAGTAGAATAGATGAGCTCCCTGTGATCAAAAAAGCAGCTGAAAAGTCTTTAGCAGATGCAGTAGTATCAGAATTGCCCGATATGTATGACCAAATGCTTGGTAAACGATTTGCCAAGGGAGTAGAACTAAGTGGAGGTCAATGGCAAAAGATTGCCTTAGCAAGAGCTTATATGCGTGATGCTCAGTTATTAATATTAGACGAGCCTACAGCTTCACTGGATGCAAGAGCGGAACATGAGGTGTTTCAAAGGTTTTCAGAATTAATTGATGGAAAATCAGCTGTTTTGATATCTCATAGGTTCTCAACCGTCAGAATGGCTGATCGAATTTTGTTCTTAGAAAACGGAACAATTAAGGAAATGGGCAGCCATGAAGAATTATTGGCATTGAATGGACAATACGCTGAATTATTCAAATTGCAAGCAAAAGGATATTTATAAAAAAAAGTTGATTTTCTTCAACAAGACTATCAATCATCTGTTCATATTAAACGTCAAAACGCTTACCTTTACATCAATCAATTTTACTATGAGCAAGACAATAACTAAAGATCTATTTGAAGATCGACATTTGGGACCAAATTCAATGGAAATCAAAGAGATGCTTACGGCTGTAGGAGTAGATTCTATTGATACATTAGTTAAATCAACTATACCTCAAAACATTCTAATCAATAGAGCATTGGACATCCCTGAGGCTTTGACTGAATATGATTTTTTGAATAGTCTTCAAAAGATAGCTGATAAGAATAAAGATTTTAAATCTTATATAGGTCAAGGCTATTATGGGACCATCACTCCTTCAGTTATCCTTAGAAATATATTTCAAAACCCAGGTTGGTATACACAGTATACACCGTATCAAGCAGAAATTGCTCAAGGTAGGTTAGAAGCATTGCTTAACTTTCAGACCATGGTTTCTGATTTGACAGGATTGCCTATTGCACATGGTTCTCTTTTAGATGAAGGAACCGCTGCAGCTGAGGCAATGGCGATGTTTTATGGCATAAAAAATAAGCGAAATAAAGGAGCAGATATTCAAAATGAATTTTTTATTGATAAGAATGTATTTGCTCATAACATAGAAGTTATAGTTGCTAGAGCAGAGCCACTTAATATCAAAGTAGTAGTTGGAGATTGGAAAACTTATGAATGTAGTGAAAAGACTTTTGGCGTATGTCTTCAATATCCAAATGCTAAAGGATCAATCGAAGATTATCAAGCATTTTCACATAAGATAAAAGAGAAAGGTGTTTATCTAACGGTCGCAGCTGACTTAATGAGTTTAGCTTTGCTAAAAGCACCAGGAACTTGGGGGGCTGATGCAGTTGTTGGGAATTCACAAAGATTTGGTGTACCAATGGGATACGGAGGTCCTCATGCAGGATTTTTTGCCTGTAAGGAAGATTTTAAAAGACAAATTCCAGGAAGGATCATTGGACTATCTGTAGACGCCGACGAAGACAAGGCTTTGAGAATGGCACTTCAAACTAGAGAACAACATATTCGAAGAGAGAAAGCCACTTCTAATATTTGTACCGCTCAAGCATTGCTGGCAATTATGGCCGGTATGTATGCGGTATATCATGGGCAATCAGGTATTCGAAACATTGCACAGAATACACATAACAAAACAAGAATGCTAGCTGATGCTTTGGCAGAAGCTGGATTTGAAAATACTAATTCAGAATTCTTTGATACTTTAAACTTTAGTCTAGACGTAGAGACAACAAAGGTTATTAAATCAAGGGCATTATTTTATGGAATTAATTTTTATTACGAAGGAAAAGATTTAAGAATTAGTATTGATGAAACTTGTAATGAAGAAGATCTTGCAAAGATTTTTGAAATTTTCTCTGGGAATGAAAAAGATTTCAAAAAGTCTACACTTTCTGACACGCCAAGAATAAGCAAAGAATTACAAAGAACTAGTTCATATCTAACGCATCCAATTTTTAATTCTCATAGAACGGAGACGAAGATGATGCGCTATATAAAAAGTTTGGAAAATAAGGATTTGTCATTAGTGCATTCGATGATACCTTTGGGCTCTTGCACAATGAAATTGAATGCGGCGACTCAATTGATTCCAGTAAGTTGGCCTTCGTTTGCAAATTTGCATCCATTTGTTCCGCAGGATCAAGCAAAAGGTTATGCTCAAGTTTTTACAGAACTGGAAAATTATCTATGTGAAATAACAGGCTTTGATGCTTGTTCTTTACAACCTAATTCAGGTGCACAAGGAGAGTATGCAGGTTTATTAGCCATACGTGCTTTTCATCTTTCAAATGGGGATACGCAGAGAAATGTCGTATTGATTCCTTCTTCAGCACATGGTACCAATCCTGCTTCAGCAGTCATGGCAGGAATGAATGTAGTTGTCACTAGCTGCGATGAAAGTGGTAATATAGATATCAATGATTTAAAAGAAAAAGCGGAAAAATATAAAGACAGATTATCTGCCTTGATGGTTACCTATCCTTCTACTCATGGTGTGTTTGAAGTAGCCATCAAAGAAATTTGTGAGATCATTCATCAAAATGGTGGAAAGGTCTATATGGATGGAGCTAATATGAATGCACAAGTTGGTTTGACCAATCCAGCAATGATCGGGGCGGATGTTTGCCATTTAAATTTACACAAAACATTTGCAATACCACATGGAGGGGGAGGACCAGGAATGGGACCTATTTGTGTGAATAAAAGTTTAGCACCATTTTTACCAAAACACATTCATGTTAATACTGGAGGAACGCAGGGAATAAAAGCAGTTTCTTCTGGACCTTGGGGCTCTTCAAGTATCCTTTTGATATCCTATGCTTACATTCGATTATTAGGAAAAAAAGGCCTAAAGAGATCAACCGAGATCGCTATTTTAAATGCTAATTACATCCGTAAAAAATTAGAAGGAAGTTACGATGTTTTGTATACAGGTGAAAAAGGTTTTTCTGCTCATGAATTGATTTTGGATTTAAGACCATTTAAAGAAGCTGTCTCCGCGGAAGATGTGGCTAAGCGTTTGATTGATTATGGATTTCATGCACCAACGTTATCTTTTCCGGTTGCAGGAACAATAATGATTGAACCTACAGAAAGTGAAGGAAAGGATGAGCTTGATAGATTTTGTTCTGCGATGGTAGCCATTAGAAAAGAGATAGATGAAATTGTTAGAGGAGAATTTTCTGTTGAAAACAATGTCCTTCATAATGCACCACATACTTTAAAAAGAATTACTGCTGATGCATGGACATACCCATACTCAAGACAAAAGGCAGCTTATCCTCTTGAGTACTTAAATTCTGGCTTTAAATTTTGGCCTGCAATTGCAAGAGTGAACAATGCACACGGAGATAGAAATTTAATATGTACTTGTCCACCTTTGGAAGCATATCAAATGGAAGAAGAAGATATTTCACAACCTTCAAGGATGTCGGATTAATGATAGTAGTAACAGGTGCGCTTGGATTTATAGGTTCTTGTCTAATTAGCAAATTAAATGAGGAAGGCTTTGATCACATCATGGCTGTGGATGATTTTTATAAAGATAAAAAAGATCCTAATCTAGAAGAGAAAAATATAAGGGAGTGGATTCATAGAGATTTGTTTTTAAATTGGTTTCAAGGCTCAGGACAGAAAGTTGATTTTGTTTTTCACATTGGTGCAAGAACGGATACAGCTGAAATGGATTCTAAAATCTTTGACGATCTCAATGTAGAATACTCAAAAAGCATATGGAAAATTTGTGCAGAGCGCAATATTCCCCTTATTTATGCATCTAGCGCTGCCACCTATGGTTTAGGAGAACATGGATTTAAAGATGGCCATCAAATAGTTGAAAAACTCAAACCATTAAATCCATATGGCGATTCAAAAAATGATTTCGATAAATGGGCTTTAAAAGAAGAACAGGCTCCACCATTTTGGGTAGGGCTTAAATTCTTCAACGTTTATGGACCTAACGAATATCATAAGGGGCGAATGGCTTCCGTAATATATCATACACATAAACAGATCCATCAAACTGGTGGCATGAAGTTGTTTAAATCACACAACCCAAAGTATAAAGATGGAGAGCAACTTAGAGATTTTATTTATGTAAAAGATGTCGTAAATATCTGTCATTGGCTACAGCTGAACAAACCAGAATCAGGCCTATATAATCTGGGTACTGGAAAAGCAAGAACCTTTTATGATTTAGCTTCCAATACTTTTAAAGCCATGGGCCGAGAAGTTGAAATTTCTTTTATTGACACGCCTATTGATATAAGAGACAAGTACCAATACTACACCGAAGCGGATATGGGAAAATTGAAGAAAGCAGGTTATAATGAATCTTTTTATACTTTAGAAGAAGGAGTGAAAGATTACGTGCAGAATTTTCTAAAGGGTAAAAAATACTATTGAGCATTCGAGCATTCAAATAAACGGATAAACATTCCTCACTGAACTTCATTCATTCCAACGTAATAAATCAACTGCCAACCTCTTTTTGTTTTTGAAAATCTTCTTTCAATTCCAAAACCACTTTGTTTTTCAAAAATGATTTCAGCAATTAGGTTAGGGCTATAGGTGACGTACTTTCTAGAAAATTCTTCAGAGTAATTAAATGGCTTATGCATGATCCAATCGTCTTGGGTCCAATGAAAATTTGCGATGCTATCTTGTGGTAGTTCGTATGCCATATTTGGTATCCCAGGAAGAGGAAAAGAGATATGTTCAATTTGAAATATGCTGTCGATGTGGAATCTCATATGGAATTTTAGAAAATCTGGAGGTAGGTTTTCATCAAATTCTAAGCCAGTAGCATTATTACTTGATTTGTCTGCTTTGCAAGCAATTATGGATATTACTAAAAGAATAAAAAATAAATGTTTCATATTTTATTTTTCGATGCTATAGACTAATAAATAATCTTCAATTTTTTGATAAACAATCTCATAACTCTGATAGAAATCGTCTTTTACAACCTTGCCTGATATAATGCCATATTCACGTTCCATCCTAAAAGGATCAATAAGAATGTGTTTTTTAAAATCAAGTTTTCTCTTTCCATAGGATTTATAGAGACATTCCTTAGCGCCCCAATAAACATGCATTTGCAAAAGTTGATTTTTCCCCAAAGAGGCAAATTCATTTTGATTCATGAATTTTGGAGCGATTCTTTGCATTTTCTCAACAATCTTTTGAATATCAATCCCTACAATAGCTGGACCTGCAGCCACAGCCGCAAGTTGAGAAGAATGACTCAGAGAAATATGATATTCACTATGTTCTAAGGTAGGTTTGCCATATTCATCCTTTACCAATTGTCCTCTAGTCTCTCGTCCAGACATTTTGTGCAATAAATATCTAGAGGCAAGCCATTCAATCTTTAGGTGGCCTTTAATGGTATCTAGATGCTTCTTTTCTTTTTCTGATAAATCTAGTTTTGCGTAAAAGAATGATTCCTCTTCTTGGATCTTCCAGATTCCAAGTTCCCCTTCAGGTTTTATATATTTATGAAATATCAATGCCATAACGATAGATTGCCTAAATTATACAAGATTGAGCACAAAAAATATATTTTTGCAAATAATGACAAATAATTCACCAGTTTCTAAAGTAAAAATTTCTTGTTTGACCACCCTTAAGGGTCATAATGCGGCTGTATATGCTTTGGTCGCCTTTCAGAAAGAGAATGAATTTCTTTCCACAGGAGGTGAAGGATGGGTAGCTCAATGGAGTATGGAGGACCTAGAAAATGGAAAGTTATTAGCAAAAACAGGCTCAAGCAACTTTGCTTTACATTACGACAATACGGATAATATTTTATCAATAGGGGATATCTATGGGGACTTGCATGTCGCAAAGCTCAACGAAAACAATGAACCAAGGAAGATAAGTTATCATAAAAAAGGTGTTTTTGGAATTCATAGATTGGAAAATGAACTCTTGACGCTGGCAGGAGATGGTCTATTAACAAAATGGAATAGTCAAACGCTGGCCAAGAAAGAAAGCATTCAATTGACATATAATCGAATACGTGGTTTTGCAGACGCAAAAAAGAAACAAGTTTTATTGATTGGGGCAAGTGATAAGAATATATACGCCATTGATAGAGATACTTTTCAAATACAAAATGTAGTCGAAAAAGCACATTTGAATTCTGTATTTGCGCTGGCTTTAGATCAAGAAGAAAAAGTCATATTAAGTGGTGGACGAGATGCGATGTTGAATATTTGGAAATGGGAAGATGAAATTAAAATACACAAATCAATTCCTGCCCATCTATTTACTATAAATGCTATTAAATATTCTCCAGATTATAGATTATTTGCCACAGCTAGTAGAGATAAGACCATTAAAATTTGGGATAGTAAGGAATTTAAGCTGTTGAAGGTAATTGAAGCTATCAGAGATAAGGGGCATGTCAATTCAGTTAATGATTTATTATGGCTTTCTAAGGATAGACTTATATCTTGCAGCGATGATCGAACGATTAAAGTTTGGGATGTTCAGTATTGAACTTATTTTGTTTAAGAGAAAAAGAACCGAGTTATGATTTTTAGTGATATTAAGATTCAAAAGTCTATTGACTTGGGTGAAATTGTGATAAATCCTTTCCGTCCAGATTGTCTTGGGACCAATTCCTATGATGTTCACTTGAGTCCCAATTTGGCAGTTTATAATGACAGAGTGCTTGATGCAAAGAGGCATAATAAAATTCAAAATTTCACCATACCAGAAGATGGCTTTGTAATCCAACCAGGAACATTATATCTCGGGTCAACTGAAGAATATACCGAAACCCACACTGCAGTGCCGTTTCTAGAGGGCAAGTCTTCTGTTGGAAGGTTAGGTATTGATATACATGCTACAGCAGGGAAGGGAGATGTAGGCTTTTGTAATTATTGGACCTTGGAAATCTCTTGTGTACAGCCAGTTAAGATTTATGCTGGCATGCCCATTGGACAATTAATCTATTTTGCAGTAGATGGTGACGTCAAAAACTATTATAATAAAAAAGCTTCTGCAAAGTACAATGGCAAATCAGAGAAGCCCGTTGAAAGTATGATGTGGAAAAACCGGTTTTAAACATGTATTTTTACTAAAAGACTCCTTCTACTAATTATATATTAACATTTATTTATATTTGTGTGTTGTATATTGCAAATAGCATATAGACTAAATCATTAATTGTCATGTTAAGAAAAATAATCTGGTTTCTAATCATTATAGTTGTAGCCTGGGTATGGAGCTCAACTGTTATGAAATCCTGCTCTAGTTCAGAGACAAAAAAATATACTAAAAATCTTGGCCAAGATAAAAACGAGAAAGAAAAACCACTATTTCAGGCTGATGAAGACGCTGGCGATGATGAATATATGATAGGGGATGAAGACGGTGATATTCCAGAAGAGGAAGATATTTTAAGAGATAAAAAAGAGGCGCTAGAAAGAGCTGCCAAAGATGCTGTCAAGGATACTAAAACTGCCGTCAAAGATAAAACAGAGGCCGTTTCCTCCACGATGAAAGCAGCAGCAGATCAGATTAAAAAGAATGTCAAAAAGACAACATCTTCTTCAAATGATACGCAACCCAAAGGTGCTTCAAAAAAGAGTAAATCAAGCTTGAATACTGGAGCTCAAATAGGGGACTATCTGTTAGTAACAGGAAGTTTTTCAAATGAGCTAAATGCAAATAGCTATGTCGAAAAGTTGAAAAAGATGGGGTATAATAACGCTTCTAAAGTCGTTTTCGACTTTTCTCAATATTTCACAGTCGTTGCAGGTAAATACAAATCCGAATCTTCGGCAAAGGCAAAAGAACTAGAATTAGAACGTAAGGGAATAGATGCTTACGTTCACAAGGTCAAAAGTAAATTTGATGATTGATTTTAGTTTGGAAAGACTTGTTTCCATTCTAATACACCTCCTATTAAATTTCTAACATTTTTAAAACCAGCTTCAGTAAGGATTTGCTGAGCCATACCTGATCTTTGACCTGATCGGCAATGAACTACTATTTCTTCTTCTTTGTGTTGCTCTAAGTCAGAAATGACATTCATAATCTCCCCAAGCGGTATTAATTTGGCTCCTAGATTAAACTCCTCGTATTCATGATTTTCACGAACATCTATGAATACAAATTCCTCTTTAGAATCTAATTTTTGCTTTAGCTCTTGTACATTAATATCCATTATTTGCTAATAATTAATTTTTTAAACAAAGTTTCAGAACCGTCTAATTTAGATAAGTTCACTATATAATAACCATTTTCCAAGGTCAAAGTTGTCGATTTTTTAGCTGGACTTTGCTCGAATCTCAATATTCCTTCTAGGGAATAGATTTGTAATTTATAATTCTTTAATTCCCCTTCCTTTAGAATTAATTCAATGTTGCCAGATGTGGGATTGGGAAATACATTTAGATAATCATCAAAGCTTGGTTCTAATTCTTCAACCAAGGTTTCAATAGCAGCTTCTTCACCAACGACAGCCCTTATCATCAATGCACCTTGATGTCTTTGAGGAAGTGGTTCCCAACCATTTCCTACATTCATGAAAATCAATTGTTCGTCTGAAGGGGAATTGAAATCAAATCCAAACGGGATGGCAAATTCATATTCATCGTTCACTTGTTGCCAGCCAATATAGAAATCGCCTGCAGGAATGTAAATCGGTTCTTCTATTCTGTAAGATGTAAATCCTTGAAGTGTATCAAAAACACTGTCCACATAGAAAGGTGCAATAGAAAATCTTTCATACACAGGATCAGAATCTAAATTTCCAAGCCATACTCTTAAATTAAATCTTTGATTGCTCACATCTCTAAATACATGTGGAATATGCATCTGAACGCCTTTTAGGGAATCAGCAACATTTGCAGTAAATTTAACTGCGGCTTGGCTGCCTGCACCTTGCGCTGCCAAATTTGATTCAGCCGTGCCATCATCATATGCAAAGTAGTTTTTAAAATTTGTACGTCTACTTACTCGATTATTGCCTGCTGTTAATAAGGCTTCTTCGTTTTGTTCAAAACTATATACAGTGTGAAAAACAAGTTCATCTTCATTGTCAAAACTACTGTTAGACATGTTGCTTGTAAATGAAGGAAATGGATTTATATGTTTAATTAAAGTATCTGGTAAGACATCTTTTTGGTTTTCTGTCCCTACTAGTTTTAAAAGTTCAGATTCGGCTAATACGATTGTTCCTGTGTTTTGCTCTATAATAGAAACGGTACTTGGTTCTGCGGTTTCTGTAAAGCCAAAATGATTGTATAAAGAAATATTCATCTGATCATTTAGCTCTTCACTTTCAAATCCTTTAAACTGATGCCAAGGCATGGAAGAGTATTTTTTAAGAATAGGTGAGGCCTCATGAACAAAGGCAATATCCGGGCTTACGGCATCAGGAGATTCGTTAGCATTTACTTTTACATAATCCAAGTGCCATAAATCGCCAACGCCAGTACCTGACGAAACGTTTTTAAATCTGAATTGAAATCCGCTATGTAAATATTTGTCTTCTTCTATTTTTATGGCTTGAAAATCGAAAGATTCAGGTGCTTCTGAAAAGGAAGGAAGATCGCTGATGTAATGTGCAATGGTATCCCAAGTTCCTTCTACACTTTTAAATTCAAGTGTTAGAGAATCCGTTTCTCCTGGATTGTGACCGTATCCTTTTGGCTGGATATAAAAACTTAAATAGACATTACTTCCAGAATTAAAAGCAGAAAGATCTAGATAGGTGCTTTCTAAAAAGTCTGAGTACCCTGTACTTCCATATGGCGTACCTGCCGCATTCAATCCATCGAATGTAGCCATGCCAATAGAAGGTGGGTTTTTACCTAAAGTGTTGTTTACAAAGACATCTTTTGTCAGCCAAAGATCAGAGTTTGGATATGGGCCGTCATAAGAGAAATCGTCAAAAAAAGGAAGTCCAACAGTATCTTGTGTAATGCGAAATTGATAGACAAAAGTATCGCAAATAGAATATTGATCACAAATCAATAAACTGACAGTATCTAATATTGAATGTGTATGAGCGAAATATTGAAAACAATTTCCTGCTAACGTTACATTTGCATTAAAATCATTTAATAGTTGCGCATGATGAAAGTCTCCTAGAAGCAATGAGGTATCTGCACAGACAATTATATCAGACTTCGCAGCTATAACAGTTTGGCTCATTTTAATTATGCCGTTCTCTCTGAAGAATAAAATATCTTCTTCGTCAGTAACATTTGCTTCCAGAATAGGGATATTATATTGTTGTTCGAAATTTTTTATTTTGTTCAGTTTCTTAATTTCTTCTTTCTTGTGCTCATTGAAAACCAGATGATTTATTTTCGATGGGACTTCAATAATTTGAGCTTTTAGTCCAAATAAACAACAAAGAAATAGGATGGTATAGGAAATGCGCATTTGAAGATTTTTGCAAATATAATATTTATATAAAATTCGGAAATAATGGCCGAAAATGCTTCACAGATTAGAAACGAATGGATTAGATTTAAGTTGCCATCAAATCGGTTATCAATTGCAGTTATCGGGCTTAAATTGTGTTAAAAACAAATTTATAGGCGCCCCTTTTTTAACCATTTTACCACTATAATAGCTTGGTTCTTGTTTCCATACAAAAGCTTGCTTATCATTTTTAACTGTAGCATCATTTACGACAGAACCTATGGCTAGATTATAAGCACTTAATAAGAATTGAGCCTCTGAATACTGCATACATTTTAAATCTGGGATATCTACAACATCAGAAGAACGCTTTGTGACAATAAGATCAATCATTTCGCCTTCTGGCACTTTTATCCCTTTTGTAATGTCATCATCTGTATATTTCTTGTCTTTGTATTTGATGTAGAGAATTGTGTTAGGTGCTAGCATTTCATCAAATACTTCTTCCGCAACTTGGCTTTTCAAGCCTTTTCGCTGTAGTTTTCTTGCATAGTTTGTTGCATCATAGTTTCCGACTAAATCAGGCAGTTCCACTTCATCAGGGATTGCTTTTGTAACTGATAGATAAATGGTTCTATTTTCTTTCACTTTAGAACCTGGAGGAGGGTTTTGTTCAAG
>CALIIW010000166.1 GCA_938018185.1 uncultured Saprospiraceae bacterium | reverse complement strand
AAGATTGTGATGAAGATGAGCATCAAGCGAATAGAAGAACTACTTTTAAGATATTGGAATAAAGGAGGTAAAATTTGCTGATTCAAAACCATCCTTTTCTAGCCCTTTACAAAAGCTTTCGTACCAACGACATTCCCATTTCTGATCAGATTAAAAATGTAATAGCCTGCTGTGAGACTTTCCGTATCCACTTGCCCTTGCTGCTGTGGAGATACAGCTTGAGATTTCACGGTTTGTCCTAATATATCAACAATTTGGATTTGAAGATTATTCTTAGATTCGACATTCGAAAGCTTAAAATTCAAAATAGAATTTACCGGATTTGGAAATAAACTAATACCAGCTACTTCTACTATATTATCACTTGACGTTAAAAGTGGAACCACTAAATCTTCTAAAGAAGCATTGCATGTATTAAAATCAATCATTTGAATTCTATAAGTACCTGGATTCAAATCATCCATCTTAGTGCCATAACCAATCCAACCACCCATTTCATTATACCAATTAATGGTATAGGGATCAGTACCTCCAGTTACTGTGACCTCCAAGCTGCCTTCATGCATACCAGTAACTGAACCTAAAGCGGATATCAAAGAAATTTCTATTGGATCAGGTGTGCCAATATTTACTTCTTCTAAATGAAATTCACAACCTGCTGCATCATATATGGTGCAATTAAAATTCCCTGCTATGAGACCTTGTGGACTTTGAATATCTGGAGCAATATCCCAATCAAATGTATATGGTTTGACTCCACCAGATACCTCCAAATCTATGGACCCGTTTGCTTCTCCATGGCATCTGACTGAACCAACCTCCACATCAACTACAAAATTTGTTGCATCGTTTTCAACCAAAATTTGATTTTGACTAATGTATTCACAACCAGCAAAATCTTCGATTGTTAAACCTATAAACCCAGAACACAGGTTTTCGACTGTTTCTGTTGTAGCGCCATTATCCCAAGTATAATTGTATGGAGGTATACCACCCAAAGCCTCTGCTACTGCAACACCATTGCAATTTCCTAGACAAGCTGTATTGATTGTATTGAACTCTAGAGCTATAGCTGTGTTTGGTTCAAATAGGATAATATCCGAAATTGTAATAGAACATCCTTGATCATCCGTAATGGTCAATTCATAATTACCTGCTGGTAATTCGTTTTGACTACTTGATTCTTCCCCATTGTTCCAAATGAAAGATAATGGCTTATCACCACCAACAACTTCTACTACTATTTGACCTGTATTGGCACCATTACATGAGATATGTTCTGTCATGATATTTTCGACAGCAATTGTATCCTGCTCCGTTTCTAATTTGATTGGATCCAAAATCAATAGACATCCATTGGCGTCCTCTATTGTTAATGCATAACTTCCTGGATTAAGTGAATTCACTTCATTTGTATTTGAATTATCATACCAAGTATACGCTAAAGGGGCTGTCCCTCCAATACTGTTAACTACTATTGAACCATCGTTTGTGTTCTGACAAGATGGTTTTTCGATATTGACGCTTACAGAAATTTCTTCTGGTTCTTCTATTTGAAAACTCATATTAGAAGTACAACCATTGTTGTCCGTAACGGTCACTTCATAAATACCTTCTGACAAAAACTCCAAAGTGTCTGTGTCTGACATAAGATCTCTTTCAATACCAACAGACCAATTAAATTGGTACGGTGCAGGACCTCCAAATACTTTAATAATTGCTTTTCCATCTTCCAATCCATTACAACTCACATCTGTTTTTTCTTCAATTTGAACACTTAAGGTTGCAGAATTTTGACCGATACTAATCTCATCAAGTATAGTTTGACAACCATTTACTGACGTAACCGTCACAGAATAAGTTCCTGGAGAAAGATCTGTTTGATCTTCTAAGTCAGAACCATTACTCCACAAATAAGAATATGGTCCGATACCTGATACGATGGTTAAATCGATGGCAGAAGTAATGCTTGAAGCTTCACAAGGATTAACATCTAAATCTATTGTGACTATCGGAGCTTGAAAAACACTGACCGTAAAAGGGACAATTTGGCTACTACAATGTGTTGTCATATTCAAACCAGTATTTGCTAAGCCAATGTTCGAATTAGTACAAATGTAATCCTCATGAAAATTCCTCTCATTATCGCCTGTTAATTGCAAAGCTGTTTGTTTACAAGAAGAAGCATCTACTGCAGGGCCCCACCATGGCACATTATTTATGTTATAATTTTGTCCTTCATAGGTAATATCAAAATTAGCTAACTCCTCTTCTGACCAATTCCAAAAAAGGATATCAATTGCATTTCCTTGAGGATCTAATAGCATTGCCCATCCTGTATGGTCAGGCCCCCAAATGACGCCTTGTATCCATTCATTTCTAGATCTAGTAACCACTTGATCCCTCTTCATATAAGATTGTTCCCACACAGAAGCAATCATGTCATTAATATCCGGACCAGCAACAAGACTATTTACCAGCACTTTCCATCCTGTATAGTCTCCTGCTACACCGATGCTTTGCAATTCAATATGATATTGATCATTGAGTTCGATTTCTGTTATTCTTAATCCTGGTCCGTGAGAAATAGAATCTTTGACATATAAAGTTTGACTACCTGGATTCAATTCCGTACTTAACTCATCTCCTATCCCTAATAACTGAGATCCAAGCTGATCAGAATACCAATAAAGTTCTCCTACTGGCGTAGAAGATGCATTTATCGGAGTGGATTTATTGGAACAAATATTTTGATTATAAACAACTGGGCTTGCAATAAAGCTATCATCCGCCATTCCATTACAATTGTCATCTTCTCCATTGCATGTTATTTCTGAGCTTCCAGGAAAAATGTTTGGATTTGAATCATTGCAATCAATATTATTACTTACATAACCTTGTGGTGGACTAACAGAACAGGATAATATATTTTTAGCTGCATCTCCAAATCCATCTTGATCAAGGTCTTCATAATATAATATAGAAGGAGGTCCGTTATCATATGGGCCAAAAAAGGTTATATCATCTAGCGCAATATCACCAGTAGTATTATTCGCATCAGTTGAAATAAATCTAAACTTTACAAAGGTATTTGCATAGTTTGTAAGGTCAATAAATTGCTTATTCCAAATGTCCCCTTGATCTCCACTTTCTGACCAAAGATCTATCCAGCTATCACTGGCTTGCCCTTGGACTTGGAGCTTCAATGTTCCTATTCCAAATCCATACATGTGATACATGAAGGAAAGATGACAATTGTTAGAATTATTAGTTACGAATACACAATTAGATTCCAAGCTAGCCACAGCAGATTCCCTGCATTCATTCCCTGTAGCTTCTATGTAGATATATCTTCCAAAGCCTGAATAATCAGAAGATGGTCCTGTTCTATTGGATTCTGTTGGCCCTTGATAGACAAGCCAATCGAAATCATCATTGCCAGCATTTGACCAAAAGCCAAAAAGGTTACATATTTCTCCACAGGTTCCTTCACAAAGTGCTTGATTATCAAAATTTTCATAGATGGTAGGCGCTGAAACTTGACAATCTGTTAAGATTTTAGTTGCACAAGTATTTTTACTAAAGTTTCCATTTGAGCATTGTTCTCTCACATATATGTCATAACAAGTAGCCTCGCTAAGTGGTCCAAGCAAATTAAAAAATCCAGAATTTGAATTTCCAATATATCCACCAGAAGGAGAAGTGCTTCCATTTCCAGGTCTTTTCCCTTCTTCTACTATTTCAATAATTGTTAATGCACCAGGCTTTGATGGCGTGTAGCTCAAATTAAAACCTGAGGAATAAACGGCAGTTACAGAAACATTAGTTGGCGCATCACAATAAAGCGGATTGAATAATATCTCTGCAAACTCTAAGCTTCCAGAGTTAGAACCTGATATTTTATCGCAAATTTCCAAATACCAAGTACCGTTTGGATCCTCTCCATCAAAGTCAGCAAAGTCCCCTTCCGGAAAAAATGTTCCAACAAAATTGTTCAATATAAATTTATCAGAAATTATATATTCAGCTTTACACGGATCCATTGTAAATGAAGTAAACTCTTCACAATCAGGAGCAGCAGGATTGCCATAACTATATGTTGTTGCAGAGGTACTGTTTTCAAAAGAAAGCCTGACTCTTGTCCCAGAAGGCGATACCAAAGCAATCCTTAGATCAAATTCCCAAATATGGTCTATAATTAGTCTAATTTCAGATAACTCTGAGTTGCTGCCAAGTATATTTCCCTGGCCTGATACAACTAAGGGATGTGATAGACCTACTGTACAATTATCTTCTGGAATAGGAATGCCTAAGCCACATTCAGCAGGCTGATTGTGAAAAGTATTTTCATTTGGAAATGCTGGATTCCAGCATGCAAAAGACAACAATACAAGACAAAGTATACTCCGAAAAGCTGTACTCATTAAAGTTGATCTAATTTATTTTAATAATTTTTGAAAAATTTGATGCTTCCTTTGTACATAACTATTGCTTCCAATCTCATCTTAATGCTTCAGAAGCTTGAAAATCACGGCTTTATGAGCTTTTCTATTAACAAAATAGTAAAAAAGGCTCAATTTTTATACATTTCTAACAAAGCAAATCACTTGTTTCAAGTCCAAAGCAGGCTAACATAAGGAATCATTGTAATATTTAAATTTATATAACATGTAAGTGTTTGGAATTAGTTCAAATACTTAATTAGCCCGCAACTACAATGTTAATCATCCTTTTAGGGACTACAATTATCTTTTTAATGTTTTTGCCTTCAAGGTATTTTTGAATGGAATCCAAGCCTACAACTTGTTTTTCCAAATCCTCCTTTGTAGCATCAGCAGGAAAGTCCTGTAAAGCCCTCTTTTTGCCATTAATACTAATTGGATAGGAAATTGAATTTTCAACTAAATATGATTCGTCATATGCTGGGAAACTTGCATGATGCACCGATCCTGTATTTCCAAGAGCTTTCCATAATTCTTCAGATACAAAAGGAGCAAATGGCGCTATTGTAACCACTAAAGGTTCTAAAATAACTTTCTTAGAAGAAGGTAATTTTTTTAAGTGATTGACTGCTTCCATGAAAGCACTTACACAAGTATTAAAAGAAAATCTTTCTATATCTTCTGTTACCTTTTTTATGGTGCCATGTAAGATTTTGAATTCCTCATCAGTTGCTGCTTCTTCTGTAAATACTTGCTTCCCATCTTGATCAAAAAATAAAGACCAAAACCTTCTGATAAATTTGCTCACGCCGCCAATGCTATTCGGATCCCAAGGTTTAGACTGTTCAATTGGTCCTAAAAACATTTCAAACATTCTAAACGCATCTGCCCCATGCTCTGCAACAACTTCGTCAGGATTAATAACATTATATTTTGATTTAGACATTTTACCAATTTCAGAATGAGTAACTAACTCACTTTCACTGTTTTCTTGGCCTTTTGCAGATGTAAATTTTCCGTTTTGGTAAATGCCTTTAGAACATTCAAATATAGCATCTGCATAAGTTGGTCTCCAAGCAATGAATTTATTAATTCCTTCCATGTTAAGATGTGACCCAATGGAACCGTAGGCTTCCACAAATTTAATATCTAAAGGAATGGCTGTTGCATCGGTGATTCCCTTTGCCTTTACAAGTCCTGCACATAAAAAATGGTGGAAACCATTTGTCTTTTCTTTTAATTTATAAATGGCTTCGATACCACCTTGGATCATGCCTTGGTTGATCAGCTTTTTAAATGGCTCTTTTGTAGGCACTAAATTAATGTCATGAAGAAATTTATGCCAAAATCTAGCATAAAGCAAATGTGCGACTGCATGCTCTGCTCCACCAACATATAAGTCTACATTTTGCCAATAGTTTATATGATCTTTTCCAGCAAACCGATCCTTATTATTTGGATCCATATATCTTAAGTAATACCAAGAAGAACCTGCAACTCCAGGCATAGTGTCTGTTTCTCTCGTATGACCATTTGGCATATTTACAAAGGAGTCAATTTTAGATAAAGGGGATCTACCATCTCCTTTGGGTTCAAAGTCATCCGTTTGAGGCAACTCCAATGGTAAGGCATCAATATCTAAGGTATAAGATAAACCCTCTTTGTCATAAGCAATTGGAAATGGCTCACCCCAATATCTTTGTCTAGAAAAATTGCTATCTCTCAATTTATAATTAACAGAAGCCTTACCAATTTTCATTTCTTCCACTTTCTTGCATACCAAACTTATAGCATCAATCACCTCCATGCCATTCAGAAAATCTGAATTTATCATTTTACCCACTTTATCATGAGGTCCAGCTGAAGGAAAATCAGTCTTATCGACTACTTTTATTATTGGCAGATTAAATTTTTCGGCGAAAGCCATATCTCTCTCATCATCAGATGGCACGGCCATAATAGCACCTGAACCATAATCTTTTAAGACATACTCTCCTATCCATATTGGAATTCGTGAGTTGGTGAATGGGTTGATGGCATAAGCTCCAATGGCAACACCTGTTATTTTCTTTTCAGCCATTCTATCAATTTCTGATTTGGCTTTTACATAGGCAACATACTGGTCAACTTCATCTTTTTGCTCTTTTGTAGTTAATAATTCCACTAGTTCATGCTCTGGTGCCAACACCATATAGGTTGCACCAAAGATTGTGTCTGGACGAGTAGTAAATACCTCAATATTCTTATCGCTGTTTTCTATATTGAAATAAACAGTAGCTCCTTCAGACCGCCCTATCCAAGTCTTTTGAGAAGTTTTGATGGCTTTTGACCAGTCAAGATCTTCAAGATCATTAGTCAATCTATCGGCATACGCCGTAATTCTTAAGTACCATTGCACCATAGGTCTTTGCACAACAGCTGCTCCAGTTCTTAAAGACATGCCATCCTTAACCTGATCATTTGAAAGTACGGTACCTTCTTCTTCACACCAGTTTACAGCTCCTGATCCCTTATAAACCAATCTATAATTCATGACAATATCATGCTTCTCTTGAGTAGTAAAAGAAGCCCATTGCTCTGCGGTAAAGATTTCTTCTTGAGTGCAGAAAGCTTTGACATTTCTATTTCCTTCTTCTGCAAATGTCTCAACAAGTTTCACGATCGAAACTGCTTTTTCCTCCTCCAAGTCATAGTAATGATTATACAATAATACAACGATGTATTGTGTCCATTTATAGTAAGAAGGGTCTGAAGTATTCACTTGTCTCGACCAATCAAAAGAAAACCCGAGATTGTCTAATTGCTTTCTATATACTTTGATA
>CALIIW010000165.1 GCA_938018185.1 uncultured Saprospiraceae bacterium | reverse complement strand
GGATTAAATAATGCCCAAACTAAACCAAAATAACTGTCATAGTACCTTTTTTTAAAGTCAATATGTGCCATCTTCCAAATTCTTTCAGACCTTGTTAGCTCGAAAGCACTAATTTTATTCGTGATGTAATTCAATACCATGATGATTTATCAACTTTCTGTCTAAAATACTGTTTTTAATAATATCGATGTCTTAGATCTTCTACGAGGAGATTTAGCTATGGCAATAATAATGTTGCCTCTAAAAAGGAAAATAAAGTCGGAAAGATAGGTATATAATTGTGGAAAAGGTTACTTAGGCCTTATCTATGACAACCGATGTGCTCCTAATATTTAGGACAACTGTAGAGACAATGTTAATAACGAATTTAGAGTAAAAAATGACACGCCGGAGATTCACATCAAGGTTTAAAAAGGACGTTTTTATAGAAGTTTTCAAAGACCGTTTAACAACCAATGAATTAGGAGCTATAGAAAATGGTGATCTTTTAGTTTGCGACTAATCAACAAGAATGCTTTATTTGACTGGTATAATTAGAAGGATTAAGAATATTTTAAGAACTTTAAGATATGCAGTTATTCACGAAGATTTAAGAATTGTAGCACGGAACATATTAAAATTTCTACCTTGGAGAAAGCATCCTTCTAGATTGATTGTAATAGGAGATCTACAGACCCAATTGGAGTATTTGTATGTCACCCCAATCAAAATACATTTTAAAGGATGGGCAACACATACTCACGGTATCAAATCTGTAGTTTGGGAAATATCTGGAGAGGTTATCGCTATGGATTATCCTAAAAGCAGGCGAGATATAGCCTATCGGTTTATGGTGCCCAATGACGTTGGATATAATTGTTGGGTGTCATTGAAGAATACGGAGTGCCTTGACTTTTCAAAAGCTACTCTTACTGTTGTTACCAGAAATGGCCAATCCTATACCCATACAATGGACATCTCTCCTCTTATTGAAGAAAGTCTCTATGAACCAACTCAAGAAGGGGTAGTAAGATCAAGATATTTAAAACCGACATTGGACAGTTTTGATATGAAGCAGAAATCTGTTGATATCATTATTCCATTTAGAGATGAAATATCTCTATTAGAGCAACTTTTAAAATCAATAGGAGAATGCACAAGCTATACTAACTATAAGATCATACTGCTTGATAACGATTCTTCTCAAAAGGAAACCGAAGCCTATATCAAGGAGATATTAAATGAGCCAAACATTATTTACAAAAGAGTAGATATGCCCTTTAATTATGCTAAAATCATCAATATTGGTCTGCGGGCTTCACAAGCTGAATATTGCTTACTATTGAATAATGATATTGAGATCATTACGTCGGATTGGTTGACTATGTTAGTTTCAAACTTTGAAGACTCTGCGGTACGCATTATCGGCCCTAAATTATTGTTTCCTGACTATTCCATACAGCATGCTGGTGTGGTTTTAGGATCTGACATTTTAACAAGGCATGTCTGGGTGGGATATCCATCTTCTAATCAAGACCTCCCACATGTTGATATCAAAAGAAAAGTTAGTGCTGTAACAGGAGCTTGCATGCTCATACGTAAAGAAGACGTTGTGCAATATGGTGGGCTTGATGAAAGACTTGCGGTCACCCTGAACGATATAGATTATTGTCTTAAAATTTTGAACGAAGGAGGAGTCATTTTATATGACCCTCTGGTTGAATTGATTCACCATGAATCATATTCTAGAGGGAAGGATGACCCTGAGGACAATTGGGATAGAACAGTTCAAGAAGTTGCTTTATTCAAGAATCGATGGATGAACTGGCTAAAAGTAGGAGATCCTTATCAATAAGCCCTCTCTCTAAACAAAATATCTGTATTTGAAGATGGGTTGCAAATCAAAAGAATGGTTGGCTATTGAGAATAAACAAGCCTTTTTGCCATTACGGAGTAATCTCAAATTTATTTAGTCATAAGACGGGTATATATGTCTTGTCTCTAAAGAAGGCTATTTTTAAATTGTCGGAGAAGAAATTTGTATCTATACCAAGGGAACAAATTATCATAACTGTAAGATTCCTTTTCATGAGATAATTGAGACTCGGCTTCCCAATCTAAGTGAGAATGAATATGCTTAAGGTTGCTGCTACTAATTTTTACTCTCTCTTTGGGCTTGTAAGCTGTATCGGTTTTTTTGAATTTCTTAGTATTTTGAAACTTCCCGATTAATTCAATCCCAAACCTGTCAGTTAAAAAAGACAATGTTTGTTCAGGCGCTTGTTGAAGTGCATTAAGATCTATACAGACACAATTTTCATAGGTGTTTTTCAAGCTACAAAAGATTGCATTTTTAGCGTTTCGCATTGCTATTACCGAATCAAAATACTCGTGTAAATTTTCCTTCGTTTTTATGGCATTTCTGACTGATCTGCTCGGATGGTTCCACTGTTTCCCCAAATAAGCACGCCACGGGCTTCTTAAGAACGTGCTGAATGATTTGCCAATTAAGTCTGGGCAATGATGAGGTTCTCTATGAATTGATCTCAACCAGTCATATGGGTTTCTACTTATTACAATGACTATATCAGGCTTCTTTCTGCGTGACTTCAGTTCTGCTTGCCACAAATGTTTGTGTCCTAAAAAGCTAACGATTTGAACATCGCGATAGTTTTTAATAACTAGTGAGTTAAGATAATTTGTGCCGCTACATCTCAAGCCAAATATTTGAATGTTTGTTGACATTTTTCTTGTAGATTTTTTGTAAAAATGCTGAAATATTCTTTTAGTAAATAACCACAGGCCTATTATTTACAATTTCCGATACTGAAAGATGTGCGGATAATTCAGACTTTATAAAAGCCATTGAACCCACGAGATTGCTCATCAGATAGCTTAGATGACATTATAGTAATATGCTTGATTGCCACTGGAAAACTGCTTTTACTACTTTGCCGACAGTATTTTGCCGCCTAACTTACAAAAGCTAAGAACTCTACTTCAATATATGAATCGACGAGTTGAATCGATCTCTAATTTAATTCAAAAGACTATTTTAAGTTGGCAAATAATTTCAAAAAGATGATGAAATAAATTTTTAGAGAATGTTATGAAAATTGGTATTAAATTTGCACTATAATATTTTTTAAACAATTTAATTCTAATGGCAAAAAAGAGAATTTCAGAAGCGCAAGCTAAAGCAATCGTAAAAGAAGTAGAAGCTGGTGCTAAACCTGCAGACTTAGCTAAGAAGCATGGCTTCAGCTTAGGTACTTATTACAATTGGAGAGCAAAGTTTGGCTCAGGCAAGAAAGCTAAGGCAGCGAAGAAAGCAGCTCCTAAGAAAGCAGCAGCGAAAAAAGCAGCTCCTAAGAAGAAGGCAGCAGCGAAGAAAGCAGCTCCTAAGAAAAGAGCAACTGCAAAGAAGGCTGCGCCTAAAAAAGCAGCAGCTAAAAGAGGCCGTAAGCCGGCAGCAAAAAAAGCAGCACCAAAAAGAAAGGTTGAAGCTAAAAGAGGTCGCAAGCCAGCAGCAAAGAAAGCTACTACAGGTAGAAGTGCTGCAGCTATAAAAGGACAGATTAGCTCTCTTAAGGATCAGATCAAAAGCATCGAAGCTAAGATCGCTGGACTTAAGACTGCTTATGCAGATGCTATCTTTGGATAGTAGGTACTAAGAAAGATCAAATTTAAAAAGGAGAACTCTACTAGAGTTCTCCTTTTTTATTGCTTGTTTTCGATGCTTAGTTACTTAACCTTAGTTTTAAAGTAATCGAATGTTATTTTAAAACCCTCTTCTCTTCCAACTACAGGTTTCCAATTAAGTAGTTCTTTGGCTTTAGTGATATCGGGCTTTCGAACTTTCGGATCATCTTTTGGAAGTGCCATGTGTATGATCTTGGAATCAGAACCTACCAGATGCAGAACTTCCTCGGCTGCTTGGTTAATTGTTATTTCTGTGGGGTTACCTATATT
>CALIIW010000164.1 GCA_938018185.1 uncultured Saprospiraceae bacterium | reverse complement strand
ATCTCTCCAGTAGGGTCAGCTAAGTTTAAATTAAACATCTTCACTGTTCCGTCACCTAATCCACTTACATAAGCAATGTTATTTGAAATGACGATGTCTTCTGGGAAGAAATCAATGTCATCAGAACTAAGGTTAGAAGGTATTTGACCTATTATGTTTACAATTACAAGCAGGAAGATTATTACTTGTAGAAAAAATATTTTCATTTTGATTAAATTTATTTTATGAAAGAAAAAATTAATAAAAGGCCTGAGCATAGGATTAAAACTTACCGTTTTCATTTTTCCACTCAGCTTTTGGTGGAATAGGTGCAATAACATCCCAGTGTTCTATGATCTGTCCATTTTCAAGTCTGAATAAATCATAATAGGCAGTTGCTTCCTTGCCTAGTTTCCCTTCGCTCATGGTAAGAACAAAATTTCCTTCACCTAATACTTTGTGAATTTTGTCATATTGCATCATCATCCCTTTTTCTGCCATTGCTTTCATTGCACTGCCTAAGCCATCTAAGCCATCTGGGACATTAGGGTTATGCTGAATGTACATAGTTGGATTAATGTATATAGCAATTTTATCCATTTGACCTTGTATAAAAACATTCTCCAAAAGGTCCTTAACCACTTGCTTATTTGATTCAGTTTTTTCTTTATCAGTAATGTCGGTTGCACCATCAAACTGTGTTCTGCCACTTGGATTAGCTGGCTGTACTTCAATCAAGTTATCCCAATGTTCTACTATCAATCCATTTTCAAATCGAAAAACATCGATGCCACTTTTAGGACCAAAAAAATCATATTCCGTATGTGTAAAAACATAATCTCCATCTTGAAAGGCACGGACAACTTTTGCCTTGAATCCCTGAGGTGGAGCATGTTGCATTACTTCTCCAAAACCTGCCAAACCATCACCAACTCCTAAATTGTGTTGGATGTATTTGTTCGGATTAATGTAAGAAATAGGTGTTTGATCACCTGTATTAAAACTATTAAGTAGTGCTACTACCTTTTCTTTGTTTGTTAATTCCATATTTAAAAATTTATAACGGCCCATACTCATTGTACTTTGGTCCATTGCTTGCATGAATTCTTTTGAAATTGGTGCCTCCATAAAGGGTTCTAAAGAAGCATCTGAAAGTGTTTTATTTGCCCAATAAACAGCAACAACTTGTCTCCCAGCTACATCAACACCTGTTAATCTTTGTAAAAAACCTTTTCTCTTACCAGTAAAATCAGTTTCCACTCTTTGATTTGTTACGTCAAACTTAGTCATGTCTGTACCTGATTTTACATCAAATGCCATAATCTCTACAAATTCACTATCATCTGCACTAAATGATTTATCAATAGCATACCTAGACATTTTCATCGAAGAGCCATCAATCATTTTAGCATAATCAGCGACAGAAACATCTCCCATAAATTTGTTCATAGAAGCTTCAGCATCCGCCATTTTGTCCCAATAAACAACTACAACATAGTTCCCTTTATCATCAACACCGCTTTGACGTTTGATAAATCCTACTTGCTTGCTTGTAAAATCATTTTCTACCTCCGCATCTCTAATAATAAATTTTTTGGAGTCTGCACCGGAATTTAATTGAAAAGTAGTTACCTCCATTATAGCCTTGTCTTCCATGATAGATTTGGTATTTTTATTAGTTGAACAACTGATGATAATCAATGTCATCATCAGTAGAAGTAAAGAATTTATTTTATGTAGCATTCTAGATTAATTTAAGGTGATTGTGAAACTTTGACCTGGTTTGAAATCGTAGCCTTCTCCTATTTCAACCACCAACACTTTATCTGAATCAATTCTAAAGTTAACAGCAGAATTACTTGACGTAAACCCGCTTACGTTTTGTGCATCAGCGAAGGTCAAATAATACCTGTCATAAGTATCCGCTTCCAGTACTCTAAATAAATCCATATAGGTCGCATCATCAGCTGCTGCTACAACTTCGAAATTGATGCTGTTTTCAGAAATATCAATATTGTATAAGTTTAACAAATAGGCTGGAAATTCAACAACAGTACTAACACTAGCTGTTGCCGCCAATGAGCCGGCTTCCACCATGAATAAATCTTCGATTGCTGCCTCAGCTCCCATTGTAAATGCGGTAGACTGAAAAGTATTTGTTACTGTTACACCTGAACCTAAAGTAATAGGAGGTGTTTGAGGAGTTTCATCATCACTACAAGAAGTAAAAGTAGCTAATGAAAAGGCTAGTCCTAAAAACAAAAAATAGAATTTTGAAACTGTCATTAATAAAAATTTTGGTTAATTAATGACCCAAAGATAGAGGTGGAGTGAATGTCAATGGTGGTAGGAATGTCTCAAAGGACTGTCAAAATGGGAAACAATTATTAATGCGCTTGTCGAAATACTTCTGGTGAGTTGCCAGTAAATCTTTTAAAATATTTATAAAAATTTGTTGGATCGTTAAATCCTGCGGTATATGCTAATTCTTTTATACTGAGGTTGGTGCTGATTAATAATCTTTTAATTTGCATAATTGTTCTTTCATCAATAAAAGCTTTAGCTGTTTCATTAATAACATTATTTACAATGTTATTGAGTGTTTTAGTAGAAACACCTAATTTATTTGCATAATATTGAACTTTTTTACTCTTGAAACAATCTTGCTCTACCAGTTTTTGAAATTCCAAAAACTGAACCATATATTTTTTTCGTTCAATTAAATGACCTGATTTTGATTTAATACGAAATAGTTTCGTTATTACAATATGCAATACACTTCTTGTTATACCTATTGAGAAATTGTCTTTGATCAAATATTCCATTTCCAAATGTTTTAATAAAATGGTAAAATCTGAAAAATCCTCTAAATCATTAAATTCTATTTTTGGAAAGCTCAATGAATCGTTGAAAAGTTGCATAGATTTTAAGGCTTCCATCCCGTTTAGATGACTGATAATAAATTCTTCTGTAAAAACCAATAAATAACCTTTTACATTAGGGCTTCTAAAGAATTTATGAATTTGGCCCTTTCTAACCAAAAGTACTGTTCCTTTCTTATAATTATAGTCCGTAAAATCAATTGTATGGTAGCCTTGGCCTTCATAAACAAAGAAAATAATATAGAATTTTACCAGGTGGTTTTTCCCAATATCATGGTCAAGATTCCGGCCCAAGAGTTCTTCAATTTTAACTATATCAAAATAAGAATTTGGATTTTCCTGGTTGCTAAAATTTATTTCAGGTAGTTGTTTTTTCATTTTTTTTAACTTGCAGTGTAGTTTTTAAAGTTATTTTGTCTAAATGGCAGCGATTATTTTAAGCGCGATCACTTTACTTTTGACGGTCAATAGTTTTCATTTTTTAAACATTGGTAATGGGTTTAAGGGAGATTTTAAAAAATGCTTCAATGTTTCAAATATCAAAAATTTATGAAAGCCCAATATAGGATATTCGTCTCTTGTTTTTTGAATGACCTCCTTTTTTACTTTAAAGGATAATCTTCCTCTTGTGACATCTATCCAGTCTGCTCTTCTAAATGTTTCAACAGTTTTTTGGAATGGGCCTTTATAGCTACTTCTTTTGTGATGCATGTCTATCATTAAAGCTATTTCATCTATCCATTCTTTTTTGTTAATTTGTGTCAAATACCGCAATGCTTGAGCTATGGAAGGTTCTAAATAATCGAAGGTATGATCTGTCCAAATTCCAAGATCATGAAAAGCCGAAGCTATGGCGTACTTGTCTATATTTTCTTGATTGCTATCCAATGTTTGACACAATAGAAAAACACGATAAACATGATTATTATATATTTCAAAATGTGGATCTAAACTTTTCTTGTTCTTTGCCAAAATACTATCAATGATCTCGTTTTTAATTTGCATACATCAAATTTATAATGTGAAAAAGTTATTCACATTTATTCAATAAATAAATTCTTTTTCCACAGTTTAATGTAGGCAATTTTTTTTAAGAACTTTCTTAGTATCAAGATAATGGGGAATAGATTTATTCCTAGAACCTTGTTGATTTTATTTAACCACCTTTTAAGTTTAATAGACATTCATTTTTTCTACAGAGTTTCTTTTACCATTCAAATTTGTCAAACGATTTTCCATTAAATTTATATACTCCTGCATTAAAAGTTCCAAGCCATAAACTACCTTGATTATCTTTGTAAATTGAAAATAGCAATACATCCTTTTCTCCATCCTTGATTGGGTAATGAATAAGTTCCTTTCCATTATTTCTCCAGATGCCATTGTCATAAGTCACCATCCAAAGATCACCATCATTATCTTGTTCTAATCCAAGAAAAAATGGAAATTCTTCTTGGCCATTTTCATTAAGAAAGCCTATGCCTGCCTCTTTTTTATATTTTATTGTATCACCAAAGTTTGTTAAGACCTCATACTTGTAGCGGGAATTGTTAATCCAAAAGAGACCATCTTTATCCTCAAATATCGCTCGTGTTCCAAAATCACCTCCATTTGGAGTCGTTTGCAATTGGTCTTCATAATGCCAACTTAGTTTATTACCATCATATCGACAAGCACCTAGTCCGGACGTTCCAAACCAAATAAATCCATTACTATCTTTGTAAATTGAATAAAGGCCATATGGTCGTAAGCTTTCATTTGAGTTTTGTTTGTAAAACTCATCCTCTTGCGGGGCCTTGGGAAATTTAAGATAATGTAGATACTTACCATCATATCTATAAGGACCCTTTTTATTGAATCCTATTCTAAACCACAAATCAGATTGATTTAATGCCCATTCAGTTTTGTAAGATTCTTCATCTTTTAATTCCAAAGTTTTAAAGGATTTGCCATCAAATTTACTTACACCTTTCATTGTTTCTATGAAAATGTTCCCATTTGAATCTTCCTGAAGGCCACGGATTTCATTACTTACTAATCCGTCTTCAATTGTGAATTGTCTTAAAGCCTTTCCATCATAAAAGAATAATCCATTCTCCTTACTGCCAAACCAATAATTGGATCTACTATCTTGAAAAATACTCCAAATTGTGTTGTCTATTTTTGTTACAAGACTTCCATAATTTACATTTACTTTTGGAATCTTTTTTCTTTGGGAATTATGTTTTTCGGTGCAGGAAAAAAAAGTTAAAAATATTAGAATTAAGCTAAAATTTATGTTTTTCAATTGAATTCTATTTTTTTGGTTTTTAATTTTAGAACTTACCTGCAAGGAGTAAATGGAAATGCTTCTGAAAGCGCTTTCAGTATTTATCAATAAACTTGAGAATTTGTTCTTCATTCCAAAGGTATTCACTTCTAGGATAAAAAAAGCCTACATGTCCACCATACTTTGGACTCATTAAATTTAAGTATTTATTTTTTGATGCTTCTTCTGTTGGATAACAGGAATCCGATAAAAAGGGATCATCCAAAGCGTTTATTATAAGCGTAGGAATTTTGATATTTGCAAGAAACTGTTTACTGTTGCATTGACTATAATAATCTCGAGCATCCGAAAATCCATTGATAACACTTGTGAAATGGTCATCAAAATCTATTAAGTTTTTAACTTCTTTCAAGCGATTTAGATCAATCTTAGAAGGATACTGTTCGTCTTTCAGCCTCATTTTCTTAAACAAGGTTTTCAAAAATCGCCTTGTATACAATCTGTTTTTTAACTTAGAAAGTTCCAATGCAGCACCATAAAGATCCACCAATACTGAAATACCTACACTAGCTTTCAATTTTGAATCCAAAGGGTAAATACCATCTCCGAGATATTTCAACACGATATTCCCACCCAAACTAAATCCTACAAGATACACTTCATCATAGTATGGAAGTACCTCACCAACAACTGTATGCAAATCTTCTGTCTCTCCACTATGATAAGTTCTATATTGTCTATTTATTTCACCACTGCAAAACCGATAGTTCATCGCTGCAACGTCGTAACCATTGCTGTGAAGTATGCCACTGGTCCCTTGAATGTATTTAGAAGAACTATTTCCTTCTAAGCCGTGACAAAGGATAACAATTTTCCTGCTTCCAGCTTTAAGAAAATCTACATCTAAAAAGTCATCATCCTGTGTTTCAATTCTCTTGCGTTCGAATGAGACTAGGGTAGGTCTTCTAAATAGGGAAGGGTATATAGTGTTTATATGACCATTTCGTAGGAATATATTTGGCTTATAGTCAGCGGACAAAATTGGCATATTCCAAAGTACTATTTTTTTGCTTAAATTGAATAAGTAACTGTACACAGTTTTTATAATCAATTGTTCATAAGCAGGAATAATGATTTTTCTTTGACAATAGCAGTGTGAATTTTTTCTTTCCTTGCATACATTAAGAGAGAAAATCTCAATGTCTTTTTAAATTAATTGGCGATTATTTGTCAATTGCCACTATTATTACCCACAGTTATTTATTTAGTAATCACAATGTTTCACAGAACTTTTTAATGTTAATCAAAACGTTTTCCCATCCAGAAATACAACCATTATAATAGTCATCTGCAATTTTTTCTACAGGAATGCCAGTTTGAGTAACTTCAAGTTCTGAAACTGTTGAATCTACCTTATTGATTTTGAATTGTACATTCATCTTAGAATTAAATGGTAATTTCCCAAACTTTGTTTTGTATGAAATATACTCTAAAAAAAGTATTTCGTTTGGTATCAATTTTGAGATTTTTGAAACTGTTATAAAATCTGGATCATCTATATCCTTACCCCATGATACTACATAAATCCCGTTGGTTTTACCTATGACTATTGCAGAGTTCGCCTTCCACCAATTAGTAATGGAAGAAGGTGTTATTAGACTGCGATAGATCTTTTCAGGTACTTGTTTGATTTTTATTTTCTTAGAAATATCCCTAAACATTTAATATAAGTTATTTGTATTAATTCTATTGTTTTAGATCCAGCACTTTTTTCTTATAGTTTATTTGTTAGCATGGTTATTCTATTTCTATGTAATCATACTTACTTGGAGGGCAAAAATCCTCTTCTTCCGATGTGAAAGTGAATTTCATTGTGTTTTTTAAGAATTCAATTTTTTGGTTTAGGGTGTCCTATCCACCAAATAGTGCACAAGTTTCTACCATACTTCTTCAAATCTTTTCAATTCACTTATTTGTTGTTGATTTAGTATTCTCGATAAGCTTTTCAATCTATTCTTATTTCTACACATACTGGAATCAGCTACTTGTACAATAAGAAAAAAATCTTTACTTACCTGTCGGAATACGTTTTCTTTCTTTAATTCTAATAATGTTTCACAAAAAATATCAAAAATATCATCTTTATAATCTGAAAAACAATTCTCGTCTCGGTTCAAGTTTCGAGTATTGCTTATTTGTTTTTCAAGTATTTCAAATATTTCAATTTCTCTTTTATCTTCCTCAAAACACTCGTCATCTACTCCATTCGTCCATTCAGGTAACCTCCATTTCAAATCATCGACCTTCAATTTAGATTCTGGAAACTCTCTTTTATAAGCTTTGCCCTCTTCTATTATTTCTTCAAGTCCTTCTTTGGTATTGTAGCCAAAAAAATAATTTGAAATATCTGAGTCAGTAAAAATTCCAAATGAGCAAATTTCATCATCTTCTTCTTCTTCATAAACTAATTTAATGTAGTCTTTAGCTAAGCTTTTGAATAATTTTTTAATTCTGTCGGCTACTTCGATTGAGATAAATTTGAGATTATTTTCCATTGGGTTTACTATTTAAATATTATTTTGAATATGCTCGATAAATGAAAAAATCATCGGCTACTAATTCTTCAAGTTCATCGAATTCTTTTTTATAGGACTCAAAATCAAAAACGAATAGTCGAAAGTATGCCCCTAAATCCCATGAAATAAGGTTGTCTTTTTTTGCAATTCTTATTGATAAATTTCCACACATCCAATCTCCACATCCGCAAATAAATAAAGGGACGAGCTCATTTTCTCGTTTAACTAACTCCTTCCAAAAATCATCGTCTTTCTCAATCTTAAAACCAAATTCTCTTAATTTATTTATATCAACTTTTTTTCCCAAGAACTGATGAATAAGAAGTCTAATAGATGGAACATTAGGGCTTATTTCATACCATGTATAAAATGAATTAAAAATTCCTCCAGTCCAATCTAAATATTTACTTAGACCAACATTTAAATTTAGCCAAAATGCCAAATCAGTACCATTGATGACGAATTTTGGAATAATTATAAAATCCTTATTTTTGACAAAGAAGGCTTTCAACGTTTCATCTTCTCTTTTTTTTCGAACGAATTGCCAAACCTCACCTTCTGAATCTATACTATTCCATAATTGCCATGATAATTGAAAATCATCTATTCCAGACTTTTGTTTTATCATTTTACATTTGTGTAAGGCTACCTATTCATTATTACCTAATTTTACCATTTTTTTTCGATAGATTTATAATCTTCAATTTGGTCTTTCGTAAGCAATCTTAAAAGGCTTGCTTCTCTTGCCAAATCTCCCTTTATACCGTTATCTGATTCCTGAACCAGCAAGATAAAATCATTATTTCTCTTGATGAATACCTTTTCGTTATTTAATTCCTCAAGAGACAGACAAAATAAATCAAAAATATCATTCTTGTAATTTGAGAAATATTCATCTTCCAAATACTCGTCTTCAACACCCGTCTCTTCAATTAACTTTTCTAATATGTTAAATAATTCTGTTTCCCTTAAATCATCATCAAATATATTTTCTCTAATCTTGGTTGACCAATCTGGAATCCACCATTTATAGAGCAAATTATATTCATCATTTTGCCTGTTTTCCATCTTGGATTTAATTCCATGTAAAGTATTATAGGCAAAAGTAAAGACAGATATATCTGAGTCAGTAAAAATTCCAAATGAACAAATTTCATCTTCCTCTTCATAAACCAATTTAATATAATCTTTGGAAAGGCTCTTAAATAGTTCCTTAATTCTTGCAGCTATTTCTATTGAAATAAATTTGAGACTATTATTCATTAATTTTGAAATTAATAAATGTTTTTGAATGAGCATGAAAGCAATAGAATTAATCCAGATTATTGCTCTCTCATTTTAGCAATCAGGTTTGTTTTTTTTGCTAGCAGACAACTCAAAGGAACACACCTATCGGCACCAATGAATTTCCCACACAACTCCTCGACCAAATTGACAATAGTTTTGTTTCAGTTGGACAACGCCGGTCGATTTTAATCAGTTGCCAAACGAAGACTTATCCTTTATAGTGTGTTTGCTTTTTATTGTTCCTTATAAAGATAGCTGTTTTTTACTCTTCTGATTGTTTAGTTTACCCTTTTGTTTCGTCAAATTGGGGTTGGCGGGCCGCCTACTCGATTAATTGCATTTTTCTTTCAATATTTCAAGTTTAATAGTTATTCATAAGCATTAAATATTTTTTCCATAATAGCATAAGATCTTCCATGTTGATAAGGTTGACCATAAGCACTTGAAGTAATCGCAATTACCAGTTTTTCTTTGGTGAGGACAATTAGATGATTTCCTCCAAGTCCAGATCCATAAATGTAATTCCGCTTTTTTCCATTAAATACTCCAGCTTTTTTATACCAAAACATTCCATAAGAATCGACCCAGGGCCACGAATCTGCAATTGCAGAGTTCTCACTACTAATAATTAAATTAATGTAACTTGGTTCAATAATTTGTTGGCTCTCCCACTTACCCTCATTTATTATGATCATGCCAATTTTAGCAAAATCAAGAGCAGTTATGTATAAGTTACCAGCGGCTCCAGTCTGATTTGCAGCATTGGTGTACCAATAAAATTGACTAATTCCCAATGGGGCAAATAATTTTTCTTGTGCATAATCTTTCAAGCTCATTCCTGATGCTTCTTCAATCGCTAAACCAATTAATAGAGGATTTATATCGGCATACACAAAAGTTTCACCAGGGTCCGATTTTAGAGGAACGTTGAGAAGGTATTCCTTCCAATCGTCCTTTGCAATCCAATTTCCAGCCTGACCTATTGAGCTTGGATCATCTGAATCTGCATCTAGACCAGAAGACATATCAAGGAGGTGCTTGAGTTTTATTTTTTTGTATTCCTCATTAATGGAAGGGTTTTTAATTTTAGAGAAAAGAGAGTATACATTTTGATCTATATTTTTAATTAAACCTTCCTTAATGGCTATACCTAAAAGTAATGCTGTAACACTTTTTCCCGCAGACCTTATATCATTGATTGAGTTTCTCCAGAAGGTATTGAAGTATTCTTCTATCACAATATGTCCATCTTTGATAACAACAAGACCTCTTAAGTCTTTATGAGGAGTCTCATGTATTAAATTAATGATATTTTCAATGGAATCTTTCTTAAAACCTGCTTCCTCTAATGAGGTAGTGGGCAATTCTAAATTTTGCTGATTTAGTTGGTAAGAACCTACGTCTTGATTATTGGAGCATGAAAAGTATAAAACACCAAATAATAAAATAATCTTTTTCATATTACATTTCTATTGTTACATGTAACGTAAAGGAATGTCTACGTCCTTTACCCCAAAAATTACTCTTCTCAAACCTCACGCAAACATTTCAGTTGAACGAATGCCTTCCTACTTGGGCTCTAAGTGTAAACGCGTCTTCCTTGTTGATTGTGATTTTTGTGCTCTATTCGTTTTTGTTTCTAATTCTTCATTCAATATAGACAATGATTTACTTTTATTGACATTCCTGATCCGCTTTTCTGGTTTAGTTGTGATATTTGTTGGTATTTTTTTCATTAGTATATCTTTTACTCTTTCGATAGTTCATTGTCAATTATCTTTTTTATACGTTTTCATTGCTTACTTTCTCTTGCCACTTTATCCTCTTCCCATTTTGACAAATCGGACATTGATTATGACCACAACTGTGATACATACACTGTTCTTTTTGTAACAAAATTTACAGCAATAAGGATGACCTCCTAATGCAGGAGTATTGCATACTCTTATCGTTCTAGTTTATTATTTAGGAACAACTTAAAATTATTGAGGATGATTTTTAAAGAAAAGACAAGGTCAATACCAATTACAAAACATATGGTATGGGACGCTTATAAGTTGGTGAAAAAGAATCAAGGAGGAGCGGGAATAGACAATCAAACGCTGGAAGATTTAGAAATAAATAAATCGAAAGAGTTGTATAAAGTCTTGAACCGTCTATGCTCTGGAAGTTATTTTCCGACCAATACATAGAGAGTAGAGATACCAAAAGGAAAAGATATAAACGCTTTAAAGGGAGTCGAGTATTAGCCGTAAGATGGCTAAGGAAAATGACCATAGCTTTCCCAAATTTGATTTACCATTGGAGCTTGGACTATCAGCTATCCTAACATTTTGACTACATAACAAGAGCCGTATGAGTCAAGAGGTTCACATACGGTTCTTTGAGAGGTTAGGTGTGGAATTCCCCTTGCCTTCTCGACTGTGTGCAGCTTTATTTTGCTCTCATTCGATTGTTTCGTTTATTATGTTCCACTTCTGCAAATCCCAAATGCTCCATTAATGGAGGTATATACATTCCAAATCGTCCTTTAAAACCTTTTTTCAATCCATACCAACCGCCAATCGGATTATCAGTTGACCTGCCCCAATGCTCCACAGTATCGGGCTTTGTTTCGACCTTTTCATCTTTGCTGCCAAGTAACATCCAATCACCATATTCCTTGAGCATTTTATGTAAATCTTCAAGACAACGGATATCATAATGCAAAACCGTAGACTTTACCGTGCAAACGAGAATATCACGCCCGTCTTTTTCGTCAACGTGCATTGTATATTCTGAGCTTAAAGGTGGGGTTTTAAGTATCAATGGATTTTCTTTGGTTCCTATTTTTTCTCTGTAGTTCATTGTATTATCATTTAGTTTTTGAAATAGTTTCGGCCTCATTTTTTAGGTCGGTTGTAAACTGTTCAAACGATTCGTCAAAGGGAGGAATTTTATTTGCAAATAATGGAAACATAAAACCACCTATTTTTTCTGTCATTGTGAATAATGTACCTTCTGGTGTTTTTCGCAAGGTATAAACTCTTTTACCCATTGCATCTCCCCAAACCAATTTTTGTTCAGGAATTATTTCCTTGACCTTCAACTTAAAGGTTCTATTGGGGTCGAGCGTGCTTTTCAATTTAATTTTTTCTCCTTTTTTGATTTCTCCATCAATGGAAACTACTGTGGAGTTCCATCTTGAAAAGTCTGTGGCATTGGTAAGCAATGCCCAAATAATTGAGGGGCCAGCATTGATAGTTTGATTGATTGTGGTTGTACGGCTGAATGTTTTCTTGACTGTTGAGGCTTTTCCACTTTGAGCCATTGCTGATAATGTTGACATAAGTATTAAGATTATGATTGGATATTTCATTTTTTAATCATTAGCTTAAATAAGCAAAGAAATGTACTTTTTTTTAAAACTACACTTTACATATGTTAATAAATCAACGTTTTAGTTGTTTGCCCGCTCGAATTCTTGATAAACTTACCGTTGATATTTGTAACATAGACGCAATGTCTTTTAACGGGGCAACCTGTATAAATCTTGGAAAAGCATACTCAATGTACCTGTAATTATTGGTGGCATCATTTGAAAGTAGATTAACAAAAACATCAATTAAGCTAATATGAACTTTCTCCATAAGAAGAATACCAAATAATGCCCAATTTGCCGATTCGTTATAAAGGGTCATTAAGTTCTGACGTGATATCATCATAACTGAAGTTTGCTCATAAAACTGCAGCGAGAATAGAGATTTGCTTTGGTTTGAAAAACTTTTAAATTCTGTTATAAAGGTTCGTTCAGGTTTCATCCATAATGTTTGTTCCAGCCCATCTTTATCCTTGTAGTAACACCTAGTAATTGAAGCATCAGCGAATAAAAGAAAATCACAAATGCTTCCAACTTCCAAAATTTTGGAATTCGCTTGAAATTCTTTCATTTCAAAAAATGAAAGTCCGTATTCAATCTCTTGGTCTGAAAATGAACTGTTGCACTTCAAAAGTTCTTTAGTAATATTTTCTTTCATTTTCGTTTTTCTTTTAGTAGCACACAACGGCAGTCCGTGAAAAAACCACCTCCTAAATTTAAACAAATTTCCGGATTCGTCCTCATGCTTGCTGCTAGCTCTTTTAAAATTATCTTACACCAGCCAGCTCCCATCGCCTCAGCAAGAAAACAATCCAATTTGCACTGTTCTCAGGATTTGATAGGGCTTCTATTCTATCTTGTTCATCTAGTTCAGAAAGGTATTCTTCTGTTTTGGTGTTTATATATTCTAAATGTCTTTTTATTTTGGCTTCATTGAAATTCTGTTTTTTTGAATTTTGTGCTCTAAATTTTGGGCCATCTATAGCTATTCTTTCCCTGCCATACAAATCCAATTGTAGACAGAATTCTCTGTAGTGAGTGAATAGATTTCTGAATCCAATTTTGTTGTCAACACGAAATTGACTGATCGTTCTATAGAAAGGCATTTGTTTACCAGTCAACCACCACAACTCCCTTCTAAGATACAAAATTTGACAGAATTATTCTAAGGTTTTTTCACAGTCTGACGGATCTGTTAGTCGCCGTGGCTGTGAGGAACGAGGCAGAAATGGTGTTTCTTCAAAAGGTAATTGGAACGAGAATTTTTATAATCAAAATCTTCTGGTAATTCAATTACACCTGTCAAACTTTTTACTAAGGGAGTAGTTATTAATTCACTTTCGTTTTCTGTGCTGGTCAAAGACTTGAAGTTGGCGGGCCGCCTACTCGATTAGCTTGCGCCTTTTCACGAATAGTATATGTCAATTGGCTTTTCCATCAAACAACTACCAAATACAAACAATACAATTCTTCACAATTCAAATGCACATTTATTCCAGAAGATTGAAGGTAGTATTTCCCTCTATTTACCAAGAGAATTCCTTTTTATCAATAAATATTTGAAATGTTAATAATAAACAAATGAACATTAAAATGATCGATTTTGATCTAAAGTTACTATAATTGAATATAAATAATTCGAAATGGAAAAATATCGCTTTATCTTAATAGTCTTAATTCTATTTGGTTGTGCCTCTGAAAAAACTATTGATTCAACAGATTATGGATGGAAATTGGTTTACAAACACAATGAGCAAGGAGAACTTATTTCTGGGTCAAAGAATAAAGTTATTGAAGCGGTAAGAAATGGATTATCAATAAAAATCGGATATGGTGTTCAAGTAAATGAAAATAGATCAATAGAACATCTTGCTGAAGCTCAATTTCTAACTGTTTTGAGTATTAAGGACACAGTGGAAGTTTTCGCACAAATCTCACCAATTATGCGTCAAGGACCTTTCAGACTGAAAGATACTATTGGAATAAAATTAGCTCCTGGATATAAATGGTTAACTGCAATTGGCACAAATGGCATGTGTAGTAATGTTATGGTTAATACTTTTGCAGACACAATACATGGGAGTAATGAAAAAAGAAGATCAGCCATGTGGTTTGTAGATTATCCACCAAAATTTAAAGGAGAAACAAATATATTAGCACAGTAATTAAACATACTTAAATTTTTAATAGAAATGCAAAATTAAACACATAGGTTTCTTACTTAAATTCCTCTTCACTTTTTTTCTGCATTTGGGGTAACGGCAGTCCGTGAAAAAAAACACCTCCTAAATTTAATCAAATTTCCTGATCAGTCCTCATGCTTGCTGCTACCAAAAAGAACTTGCCATACAGGATCAAATTCCGTTTGACCAAAATCAAATTAATCTATCATGAATGGATTAATAACTTCAGACTTGCTAGTATTTATAATAGACTAAAGAAGATTGATGAATGGCTTCGCAATAGATTGAGGTACTGTATTTGGCATGACTGGAAAAAGCCTGAGCGAAGGTGAAAGAACTTGATTCGACTAGGTATCAAGAAAGGACAAGGATACTCGTGGAGTCGTAATCGTAAAGTGGTTGGGCAGTGGCATTAAGTCCAATGCTCAAAACTACTATTGCAATTTCAATGCTTAAAAGAAGAGGTTATGTTTCTTTGTTGGTTTACTTCTCAAAATTTAAATCTCCGATTTTGTGAACCGCCAAGTTCAGCCTGTCCTGAGCGAAGCCGAGGGAAGACCCGTACGCTTGGTGGTACCGCAAAAGGCGGCACAAGTTATGAGAGGCGCACCTTGGCTAGTAACACTAGTCTAGGCCGTCTACTCGATTACACACAGTTTTTATTCTTTTTGATTGTATGGAATATAGTTTTCCCACTTCCAAGGAGTATAAATATCTCCAATTGTCACTTCCAATAATTCTTTGAAGATACTTTCTGCGTTGTCGCTATTGGACATTACTAAAACGCCAATTTTTTTTTCTGGAAATATTATTGAATAATGTTGAAAACCTTCGCCATGACCTTCTTTGAAAGCACCGATTCCATAATCAGATTAAAGCAAACCCCATCCTAATCCATAACTCAATTCTATGACGTCATTTTCGTTCGTTTCTTCTTTAGCTAAAAGACCAAATTGTGCTTTCGACTTAATTCTAACATTCGGATTAAACATATTTTGCGTTATTTCAGAACCCTCACTATAATGCTTCAAAATATGTTCTAAAAATTTGGGATAATCGACAAGTGTAGTTTCAATTGAACCTGCAGCAGCAGCATCTTCTGTTTCTATATCTTTTGGTAGTTTTTTTTGTTGAATTGAATGTCCGTAGCAAAAGTGTTCTTTGAATTCATTTCTCCACAAGTAATCTGTATAGTTCATTTGAAGTGGTATCAAGATTATTTCTTTTGCTAAATCTTCAAGGTCTTTTTTTATTACATACTCAACCAACTATTGAGAAAGCATTATTCCTTCTCCAGAATAGCTATATTTTGTTCCTGGTTCAAATTCAATCCTAAGCCGTTCGTCAGGATTATTTATCCATCTCCTTTGTCAAGAACTCTTTTGGACTCATTACAGGTATATTTGAATTTTTAAAATCTTTTAAATTCCTAGTTACAATCACATTACACTGTGCTTCTAATGCTGTATAAAATTGTATTCCATCTTCAAAATCTTTGAATTTAGAATCGTTTAAAGCTAACTCTAAGATTTTATCAGTTAACTCTACGGATTCAACAAGCACTTTGAATTTTCTAATAATTGTTCTTGAATTCTTCTTTTTGAGAATTGATTTTAATATGTAGTGAGTATTCACAATACTTAAGGTGGAGACAAATAATTCAATACTCCCTAAATCGGCCAATGAAAATATCTGTTCGCTCTCCGGATGGAAAGGCTTTCGTTTGGCCAATAAATCTAAAATTATATTAGTATCTATAAAGGCTTTGTTCATTTGTGTTTCTTCAAAAGGTAATTGGACCTAGAACTTTTATAATCAAAATCTTCTGGTAATTCAATTACACCTGTCAGACTTTTTACTAAGGGAGTAGTTATTAATTCACTTTCGTTTTCTGTGCTGGTCAAAGATTTAAAATACGCTTCAATCATTTTTGACAAGCTTGTATTATTAGATTTTGCAAATTCCTTCGCTTTTTCTATTATTTTTTGATTTAGACTTAATGTGAGTTTTTTATCCATTTTATTACTTTACGTGCTAAATTACAATATTTATACGTAAAAGTCAATCTTGATTTTGTTTTTTTCTTTTTTTGCTGAGAGATAACGGCAGTCCGTGAAAAAACGACCTAATAAATTTAATCAAATTTCCTGATTCATCCTGATGTTTGCTGCTAGCTCTTTTAAAATTATCTTACACCAGCCAGCTCCCATCGCCTCAGCAAGAAAACAATCCAATTTGCACTTTTTAGTGCTTGTTTTAACCCATTTATGCCTAAAATTGTGATTGTACGCCTTAGGTTATACCATAGGAATATGATGGAAAATTCTATTCCTACTTTATCTTTCCCTTTTAGCAACGTATAACCAAATCCCCATCCTCGTTTGATTGTTCCAAATGGATGTTCTACCATGGCTTGCCGCCTTCGATATTCTTCTTTATATAATCCGCTCCAAACTATGCCACCTATTCCGGAGCAAAGTATGCCACTCATTGCGGAGTAAAATATGCCACAAGACCAGTCAAAAAGGGTTAGTTTCCGATCCAAACTATGCCACTTGACCTTTCAAAAAGGTATTAATTCTGATTTAAAGTATGCCACTGGTAAAAATTAAGGTCATTTTGTTATTAAAAACAAGATGGCTAATAAAAGAATTTGCATCATGGTAATAAAAAACAATTACCATTCCTTTTACGAATTGGTCATTAGGCGCTCTCCAATAAGATTGAGCTGTTTGTGAAAAATTTTGCTTACTAAATTTGATCGCTTAACTCATGAATCTCGCTTTCAGAAAACACAACACCGTTTGTGAAAAAATTTGCTTACAAAATATGAGTGCAAAACATCTGAATCTCGCTCTCAGAAAACACAGCACCTTTTGTGAAAACATTTTCTTGCAAGTAGGGGAGAATACTTCTCAGCAATCTTGCATGAAAATTACGAGATCCTTTTTTGCAAATCTTTTGAAAATTATTAGTTATATCTAGACCGAAGATTCATCAATGAGTAGAATCATTTTTATGTTAGAGATAACGGATAATGGTGTACCCAGCGTCTCCGACGAAGGAGGATATGCTGTGGTCACACCTTGTTGAACTAAACACCTTCCGGTGTAGCTTCCTCCTCATACTTGTTCCTATATCCTAACTATCGTATACAGTTATTTAACTATTAATAATTG
>CALIIW010000163.1 GCA_938018185.1 uncultured Saprospiraceae bacterium | reverse complement strand
TTAGTTTTTCTGAGGCCTCTTTCAGCGCTTCCAGTTTATCAATATCAATTATTCTAAAATCGGCAATTGCTGACATTTGTTTATTTAATTTGTTCCTAATTTAGGAATCCAAATATTGATCATATATCCAATCCTTTATTTAAACTTTAAGATCAGTCTTTTCTGCTTAATTTATTCAGAATCTTGCTTCTTCAATTGCCTAATCAAAGCGACTGATGACCGGTATAGGTTGGTGTTACCTCTATTATAATTTCTCATTAGGATCACTCCGTATTGACTTTCCTTTTCAAAAAGAAGGCTACAATTATATCCTGTTACCGCTCCACCATGTCCTACGGTTGAAATTGTGTTGTCCTCATATAAGGCAAAGCCTAAGCCATAATTTCCTTTTGGCGTTTGCTTACTTTGCATTATAGCTAAGTTGTCTCTGCTTAATATTCCTTTGTATCCCATGTTGGCAGCCATGAATATTGCCAAATCATTTGGGGTAGAATAAATACCTCCATTTGGCACTTTATATCCTCGTCCTTTGTGTTCCAATTCAGAATCGGGATTAATCGTTCCGTGTGAAGAAGGGTTCATGCCTTTTGCGAGATCAGCCATTCTATCCTCTGGCACGATAAAAAAGCTATTAGTCATATTTAAAGGTTTAAATATTTTCTCTTCAACCAATTCTATGAATGACTTACCAGCAGCACGGGAAATAGCTAATCCTAATATTCCAAAACCTATATTTGAGTAGCTATATTGCTCACCTGGTTTTGATCGAAATGATGTTTGTGGAATAGATTGCAAAATTTTACTTTCCCATTCTCGAATGGGTCCTGACGCCGCATCTTCTAATTTGGGTTCTCTAATTAATCCTGAAGTATGACTAGCTAGTTGTAGAAAAGTAATTTTTGTTGAATCTGAATAACCATTTAACTGTCTTATTTCAGGTAAATATTTCTCTATATGCTCGACTAATTCAATTGTTCCTTCCTGGACCAATTGTATCATAAGAAATGCCGTGAAAGATTTAGAAATTGAACCGGTACGATAAATGGTTGTGGAATCAGCTTTTCTATTACTAATATAGTCTGCTGACCCATATGCACCTGACCAAATAACAGAATCTCCTCTAGTTAAGGCTATTGATATACTCCCCTTAAAATCATCATCTTCTACGTTCTTTTTTATTCCGTTTGTGAATTCGTTAATTATAGATTGAAGATTATTTTCATTTTGGTGCTGCGCATTTGAATAACCATGACAAAAAACTAATACGATTATCAATACTTTAAACAAAGTCTTACTCATAGGTACTGATTTTCGTTATTTATTTATCCTTTATTTGAACTTTAGATTAGCTCAGTTCATTGTTGTACACCGTGCTTTTATTTTTTATTCCACCAACCTTTGCGTTTTCTTATATAGATTATTTGACCAGTATGGTAAGCATTATGTGCAGTCATTGTCAAAATATCAGGAGCCAATTCGGATAATTGCTCTTCGTTTACTTTTTCCATTATTTGTTCAAATTCCGTTTGAATGCTGTCCAATTTAGAAACTGCACTTTTCCATTCCTTTTCAGAGTATATTTTAAAAGTTAATTCATTTTCCATATCGGAATCTGAAAATTCTTCCCCATTTATATCTTTAAGAAACGCTTCATTCCAAAAAGTTAGATGAGAAACAAGTTCTGCGATTGAGTGGTTTTCCGTGCTGTCTTTCCAATTGGATTGTTCAGCATTGAGTCCATCAATAGCAATCTTGGTCGGAACGAACCAATTTTCCTCAGTATGTGAGTATTTCAGTTGGTCAATTAGTAATGGTTTTAATTCAGAAATGTTCTTTTTTTCAGAGCAATTCGATAAGAGTACCAAAAACCCAAGTAAAATCAAATGTTGTCTCATTTTTAGTGTTTTTTCAGCATGGCGTACAACGCCTGAGCTAAGCGTAGTGCGGTTTTAAAGAAGCTATTCCTATTGCGCCATACCCCTTAGCTAAAGCTTATTGTTTTGATTTATTTTTTCTCGTCCAAAGCTAAATCCATAAGATTTAGCGACATCATAAATATACACAGACCTTTCGTTTTTACCCCAAAGTCCGTATTACGTTTAGGTTTTGTTGCCAAACGTTTTTCTGCGTTCTGATTGTCACATTTCGATTAGGTAAACATAGCGTCTACCCTTTTTTCCCTGGTATTGGCAAGTCCATAAGCGCAATGATTGCGTTCGAGTAAAATCCATATACTTGTTAATGTGCGATTATTTTTTGACCGCAAATTCAAGTTTATAACCATTACCCAGCTTAACCGAATTACTAATTTTGAACGTCTTGATTTGTTTTAAGTATAAATTAATTACTTTTTTAGCACGTCTTTTTTGTAAAAAATTTAGGTTTCTGTTTTCAAGTATCTTTTCCATTACTTTGTCTACGCTCAAGTCAACTCCTGTATAACAAATCAATCCAGATTCATAAATTTTTCCGCTTTCAATTCCTATGAATCTATCTTTTTCCTCGAATATATCAGGAATAACAAATTCTGAACTGGCTTTTTCAGATTCTCCTGTTATAAACTTTTTGGTCATTTTCAAAATGTTTGGCAACGTGCTTGTGTATGATTTCGTTGCGTGTTTCAGCAACTAAATTAGTAAACAAAAACGAACCAGAGGAAATTCCGCAGGAATTTCCAAGTA
>CALIIW010000162.1 GCA_938018185.1 uncultured Saprospiraceae bacterium | reverse complement strand
ATCACCCGTAGGATCCATTAATAAAGTTTCAACAGTTCCAGCAGGTAGCGCCGCAAAAGCATCATCAGTAGGAGCGAAAACAGTAAACGGACCTTCACCGCTAAGATCATCTGCTAGTTCAGCAGCGATAACAGCTGCTTCCAGCGTGTTATGATCTGGACTATCTACAATTATATCTACGACTGTTTGAGACTGAAGACTTAGACATAAAAGGGAAATTGTAAAGAAAGTAAAGAATAATTTTTTCATTTTAATATTAGTTTTAAGTTTAAGAAATACATAAGAATGTAAGCTGCCCCTGGGACATTAAGCATGAGGATTTCCTCAAAGCATTTACATTGATGGGTTCTTATTATATTATTTGTTAGCGTTTCAAAAGGTAACGCTACAGTGGGTTTATATTAGTTTTCTAGCTTTTAATCAGCCGATGGTAACATAACAGTATTTTGTTATTTTTGTTTAAGGTTTAGGTGTGAATTGTTAAACAAAACTAAAGTTTATTAATTTTTATATAAAAAAATTGATTTGTCTTAAGACTCGGCAAAAATCTATCTTTGATTTATGAAAGTATGTGGGATTGAACTAAAAAGTTCTGAAGCTCGATTTGTTGTTTTGGATGGTACAGTAGATGATTATCAAATCTTTGTATTAAAAACAAACAAAATAAAATTAGCAGATTCTAAATCTCAAGAGCAAGTTCGAAATTTTTATTATGAGATTGGGGCTTTTTTGGATGAACATCAGCCAGAAAAAACTGGAATTAAGGAGCGGATGACAAAAGGTAGATTTTCTGGCTCATCTATTTCATTCAAGATGGAAGCTATGTTTCAGCTCACAGATCATGAGATTCAATTAGTGCATTCGATGTCAATGAAGTCAAAACTTAAGGGATTTGATCTAGAAGAAATTTCTGGTCTCAATAAGTATCAAGAGGAGGCTTTCAAAGTAGCGTTATATTTATTAGTCTTAAATACTTGATTAAGATGAGTCAAGATATTAAAGTTAGTATTTTAATGCCTGTCAAGAATGCAAAACCTTTTTTAAGAGATTGTCTGGATTCTATAATTAAGCAAAGTTTTACTTCTTGGGAATTATTAGCAGTAAATGATCATTCTACAGATGGATCTGAGGATATTTTGTTTGCATATAGCAAGTTAGATGCAAGGGTTAAAGTATTTCAAAACGAAGGACATGGTATTATTCCGGCATTGAGAACAGCTTATCGAAAGGCAATTGGATTGTTTATAACTAGAATGGATGCAGATGATCTCATGCATGAAAATAAACTTGATTGGATGCATGCCTTATTAGAGGAAGTGGGTACTGGTCATTTAGTAGTTGGTCTGGTATCATATATTTCAGAAAAACCCATGGGAGAAGGATATTTAAAATATGAATCCTGGCTAAATCAGCTGAGTTTAGAAGAAAGAAATTATGAAGAAATATTTAAAGAATGTGTGGTTCCTTCCCCTTGTTGGATGCTTTATAAAAAAGACCTAGAAAGCGTAGGGCATTTTTCTTATGACACTTACCCGGAAGATTATGATCTTTGTTTTCGTTTTAGAAATGCCAATTTAAAAATCAAAACGGTCAAAGAAAAAATTCATTTTTGGAGAGACCATCCAAATAGATCGTCCAGACGAGATCCTAACTATGCTGACAATAGATTTATCGAATTAAAGATTTGGCATTTTCTTAAAAAGGATTATAAATCTGATCAAGTACTTTCTTTGTGGGGGGCTGGAAAAAAGGGAAAGTTGGTGGCTAAATTATTAAAAGAGAAAAACATTCCGTTTAGATGGTTTACAAATAATATAAGGAAAGTAGGTCATGTGATTCAGGATGTACAGCTGGAACATGAAGATATCCTCACAAGCCAAATAAATAGTCAATTGATTGTTGCCATAGCAGAAAGAGGATTAAAGACAGAATTTTTGTCAAAGACTGGATCAAAAGTCTTGTTTGAAAAGCATAATGTCTATTTTTTTTGCTAAAAAGAAGTTCTTAACATACAATTTCCGTAAACTTACCATAGCTAAAAAGCAAATTAGAGGTAATTCAAGTTTTCGAAATAACATATGGTATAATACTTGAATGATTAGAATTTATGGAATCTAGGTTTAAAGAAATAAAAAAAAGGCTGAAAGCCGAATTGATTAGACCTTTCCTTAGTCTAAAAGACGTTAAGGATAAAGAGGCTATTTTGGTCTTCTCTGAACCTAGAGGAGGGTCTACTTGGTTATTGGAACTCCTTTCTACCATACCTCAATCAGCAACATTATTTGAACCACTTCACAGCAACTATGGATTATTTTTAAATGATGAAAGATATGAATGGGGAATCTATCCTAATCCTGAATTTAAGAACGACCACATGCATAAGGAATGGACAGATCTTCTAAGTGGAAATTTGATCAATGGATATGTAGTAAGTCGTTCCGAAGTAATAGATTACATTAACGCAGACAAGCTTATAATTAAGTTTATAATGGGTACTCCTTTTTTACCTTGGGTATCTAATAACTTAGATTTAAAGTATAAGCCTATCTACTTAATGAGACATCCATTAGCTGTGGCAAAATCTACCTTAGAAAATTTATATAAAAGAGGAGAGAAAGTTTTGATAGATCACAAGTGGGTGCCAGAGGGGGCTAACTTTGATTTATACAATAAGAACAAAGATATTTTTGACGAAAAAAGACCAATACTTCATCATCTCATTGGTAGATGGTGTGTCAATAACTATTTTGCAATACAAGAATCAAAAAATAATGAAGTCATAAAAGTTCATTATGAAGATTTACTCTTACATCCTAACACTGTTATAACTAATATATTCAAGATTTGGGAAATGGAAATTCCAAATGCTTTATTCGAAAAAGTTAACATTCCAAGTAGCAGTGATTTCAGAAAGGATTTTAGAACGGATAAAAACGACCAACTTAAAAAATGGTTTATAGGTTTTTCTCAAACCGAATTAATGGAAATGGAGGAGATTCTCAAACGTTTTGAAATCGATGTGTATTCCATGTTTGATATCTTACCAACCATTCCCTCCAATTCCTTGATCTTAAAAAAGAAGTCAGTTTAGTTATTTTGAACTTCAGCTTCAGGGATTCTTTTTAAAGTATCTAATAAATAGCCCCAGAATTTTTGCACAGAACTTATTTGAACTTTCTCATCAGGAGAATGTGCTCCTCTTATATTTGGTCCAAAAGAGATCATATCCATTTTGGGATAATTGGTTCCAAGAATTCCGCATTCTAATCCAGCATGACAAGCATTCACATGAGGCTCTGAATTAAATTTTTCTTTATACAAATCTCTCATTAATTTTATGATTGCCGCATCAGGTTTTGGTTCCCATCCTGGATAAGATCCAGAAGAAGAAACAGAAGCACCTATCAATTCAAAGGTACTTCTTATTGCATTTGCAAGGTCGAATTTTTCTGTGTCGACCGAACTCCTCGTTAAACAAAGGATTTCATATTTACCTTCTTTAATTAGCACTCTTGCAAGGTTATTTGAAGTTTGAACCAAATCTTCTACATCTGGAGACATTCTATAAATCCCATTTGGACAAGCATAAATACTTCTTAGTATTTGTTCTTGAAAATTAGCATCCATTGGCGTCTCTTTATCCATTGGTTTTTCTACACCCAAATTAAATGCGCCATCAGTGCTTTTGTACTCTGCAATTAAAATGTTTCTTAGTTCTGAAAGTTTAGTTTCTAACTCTTGTTCCTTATTGTTTGCGATATAAAAAGTAGCGAAAGATTCTCGAGGAATGGCATTTCTCAATCCACCTCCATCGATGGAACAAATTTCAATTTTGAATTGCTTGTTTAGTTCAAACAAAATTCGATTCATTAATTTATTTGCATTTCCTCTGCCAAGATGAATATCCATTCCTGAATGTCCACCATTTAATCCCGTGATACTCAATTTGTAGAGTAGGGCGTTTTCAGGGGTGTCTTTTTGGACGTATTCCCCCGTTGCCGTAAGGTCTATCCCTCCAGCACAGCCTATTGTTAATTCAGTATCTTCTTCTGTGTCAAGGTTCAACATAATGCTACCATTTAGCATACCTCCTTTCAATTCTAAAGCGCCTGTCATTCCTGTTTCTTCGTCAATGGTAAACAAGGCTTCCAGTGGCGGATGGGCTATATCTTTTGATGACAACAAAGCCATAATAGTGGCAACCCCTATACCGTTATCAGCACCAAGTGTCGTTCCATCAGCACGAACCCAATCGGATTCGACCAACATTTTTATGCCTTCCTTTTCAAATTCAAATTTTGTGTCTGCGTTTTTTTGATGCACCATATCCAAATGACTTTGCAAAACGACTGTCTGTTTATTTTCCATTCCAGCAGTAGCTGGTTTTTTGATGATTACATTTCCGATATGATCTTTGAGCGTATCTAGTCCCAAGCTTTTTCCAAAATCCAACATAAATTGGATTACTCTTTCTTCTTTCTTAGAAGGCCTTGGTACTGCATTTAAATCTGCAAAGTGATTCCATAGGGCTTGAGGTTGTAATTGTCTTACTGCGTCGCTCATTGTTATTTTTTTGTGAAAATATGAATTTTTTGGGTATGAGGAAGGGTTGGAGTAATTAAGTTCTTTTAGGAGAGATAAGCCTTTTTAATTAAAACAATAAAATCCCTTAAGATAGAATGGACCAATTTCCTATTTAAAGAAAAATCCAGGAAGTGCTTTCCGTTCATCTTTTTTAAGAAGCAAAATCTTAATGAAGCCTTTTATAAAACCAAAGCCGTAACTGTACAGTTGAATAAAGCTAGCAGGTACCGCCAAGAAAGCAATTAAGATATTTTTTGTCTTTAACAAGGCTTCGAGGAAAAGTAGTAAGGAAATTATTATCAACGGAAAAATAAACAAATTCGAAAAGAAGATAGATAATAATATAAGCCCCAAACTTCCAATTAAAAAAATGCTTGGCAATAAATAAACAGCTTTGAATTTATCAGGGTACCATTTGATGAGGATGTTTCTGACCACACCAAATTTATAAACCTGCTTCGCGAATTTCCCAAAATCGATTCTGCGCTTGTGATAAACAAATGCATTTTCAATCAATTTAACTTTGTAGCCGGCATTCATGATTCTATAGCTAAGGTCTGGGTCTTCCCCTGGATGAAGATCCGAAAAACCTCCAAGGTCTTCATAAACTTCTTTTCGCATCCCCATGTTAAAGCTTCTCGGTTGGTAATTGTCAAGAAGGTTTTTCTTACCTCTGATGCCACCAGTAGTAAAAATAGAAGTCATTGCGAAATTGATAGCTTTTTGCACATTGCTAAACGATTCATGTGCTGCATCCGGTGCTCCGTAACAATCAACGGGATTTTTTGAAATAAAATCTTCTACTTCTTGGAAATAATTTGGCGGAATAATACAATCAGAATCAAAGAAAATTAAAAAATCTCCCTTGGCTTTGGCCATACCAAAATTTCTGCTATCTCCTGGTCCTGAGTTTGGTTTGAAAAAATATTCAATTTTTAAATCGCTGTATTGATCTACAATATCTTTACATGGTAGGGTAGAACCATCTTCTACGATTATGATTTCAAAGTTTTTAAAACTTTGAATGTTTAGGCTGTCCAATAACTCCTTTGCCTCCTCAGGGCGATTGTAGATCGGAATTATGACAGAATAGAACATGATATACTTTGTTTTTAATTGTAAGATTAAATGATCTAAAGGAATCCTGGTCGGATAAGTACGTTTTAAAGATTGAATCTCTTTATAATATATACGAGTATTCGCAAGGCTAAGTTTTGACCTAATGTAAATTTAAAAAGAAGATGCAAGTCATAATACTTACATCTTCTTTTAACTATAATACGAGTATAAATATCCCGAAAGAATCCTTTAGGGAATCTAGTACTATATGTTACATGTTAGCAATGATTTCATCGCCAAATTCAGAACATTTTAATAAAGTAGAGTTCTTCATTTGTCTTTCGAAATCATAAGTAACACGCTTGTTTTTAATTGCACCTTTAAGCCCTTTTTCAATCAACTTTCCAGCTTTTTTCCAACCCATGTAATTAAGCATCATAACACCAGAAAGGATTACTGAACTAGGATTTACTTTATCTAGTCCTGCATATTTTGGAGCAGTACCATGAGTTGCTTCAAAAATTGCAATACCTGTTTGATAATTGATGTTTGCTCCAGGAGCAATTCCAATTCCTCCAACGATAGCTGCTAGGGCATCTGAAATATAATCACCATTTAGGTTTAGTGTTGCAATAACATCGTATTCTGCTGGTCTCAATAAAATCTGTTGAAGAAATGCATCTGCAATAACATCTTTTACGATTACCTGTCTTCCTTTGTGGTCAATTACTTGCCATGGTCCACCATCTAGGTCCTTAGCACCAAATTGTTCTTTTGCTACATTGTATCCCCATTCTTTGAATTTACCTTCTGTAAATTTCATGATGTTACCCTTATGTACCAAAGTAACAGACTTTCTCTTATTATCTAAAGCAAACTGGATTGCAGCAGTAACCAATCTTTCAGTTCCTTCAACAGACACAGGCTTAACACCTAAAGAAACGGTTCTAGGGAATCGGATTTGAGTTACACCCATTTCGTTCATCAAAAAGTTCTTCACTTTTTCGTTTTCTTCCGTACCATGTAAGTACTCAATACCTGCATATATATCTTCCGTATTTTCTCTATAGATAACCATGTCAACAAGACCTGGCTTTTTCACAGGAGAAGGAACACCTCTGTACCATTTTACTGGTCTAACACAAGCATATAAATCAAGCTTTTGTCTGAGAGCAACATTCAAAGATCTAATACCACCACCAACAGGGGTAGTTAAAGGCCCTTTTATGGCAACCAAGTGTTCTTCTATTGTGTTTAAAGTCGCTTGAGGTAACCATTCTCCAACCTTGTCTTTAGCCTTTTGTCCTGCATAAACTTCCTTCCAATGAATCTTTCTCTTGCCTTCAAAGGCTTTTTCTACTGCAGCATCAAGTACCTTTTGGGCCGATTTCCATATATCTGGACCGATACCATCACCGATGATGAAAGGAATAATCGGGTCCTCAGGAACTCTTAATTTTTTTCTTCTTGTTATTGTTATTTTTGATCCACTCATTATATAATTGTATTAATAATTTGTAATGTTTTAAGAAAACGTCGCAAAAGTAAGAATTTATTCGCTTATTTCGTTGACATTCGGGTTCTACTAAATTTTAAAGCAAATATTATCAATCCATGCATAATCTATTTACAAATAAAATATATTTAATAATAATATTTTTATCTGCCTCTTTTACATCCTTTTCGCAAGAGGATTATCACATAGAATTGGAAATTGACGGCTTTGCAGGCAAGGAGATCATAGTCGCAAGAGAATTTCTAAATAGGTATCCAGTAATGGATACTCTTATCCAAAATACAGATGGAAAATTCGTTTTTAAAGGGGATAGCACCCTAATTGCTGGTGTTTACCTGTTTGTTTTACCTCCAAATAATGATTTTCTTACTTTCTTAGTTGACGAAAAGGATCAACATTATAGCATAAAAACAAAGGCTAGCAATCTTGCTGGCGAAGTAAGCTTTATCGGTTCGCCAAACAACAAATTGTACTACGACCATCTTAACTTTTCAAACCTTCAGGTAGGCAAACTGAATGCTTTAAATGAATCCATTGAGTTAAGTCATACTGCTGAAAGGATAAAGGAACACACTACAGCCTTTGAAAAAGAACTGTTAGCATTAAAAAATTATAGAGAAGAGCTGCTAAAAAACAATAAAGGACTGTTTGCAGCCAACTTAATAAGCCTAGAAATGGAGAAGCCCATTCCTTCCTTTGATCAGCTGCCAAAAGAACATATCCCACATGCTAAATACTTTTATAGAAAAGATCATTTTTTTGATTTAGTAGATATGGGAGATAATAGGTTGCTGCACTCTGAGGCGATGTTCAATAAAATATTCTATTATTTAGAAGAATTAACCGCCCCACATTTTGATTCTTTAAAAGTCTCCATCGACAATGTTTTAACTTTGATTAAACCGGCCGATCAGACCTTTAAATACTATTTAGATCATTTGATGATTGAATATGCTAGTTCTGATGTGATTGGAATGGATGAGATATACATACATATAGTAGAAAATTATTTTGGCAAAGGCATGGCCCCATGGATTCCAAAAGAAGACGTGGACGAATTATTAGCAGATGCATTAAAAAGGAAACCACTGTTAATAGGAAAATTGGCTCCTGACATTTTAATGGAAAAAAAAGATGGAACTCCTATTTCATTGCATGAGGTAAAGTCTCCCTATACTATATTATATCTATGGCAGCCTGGTTGTTCTCATTGTAAAAAATCAATGCCTTTCTTAAAGGATTTTTATGAAAAATTTAAAGATAGAGGCGTAGAGATTTTTTCAGCCTGTACCAAAGTTGGATCCAAAACGGAAACTTGCTGGTCTTATATAGAGGAAAATCAAATGAATGAATGGATAAATGTGGTAGATAAAGATCTAAGTTCAAGATTTGTACAAAAGTACCTAGCTGAGAAAACACCAAAGATCTATATCTTAGATGAAAACAAACACATTGTGCTAAAGAATTTTGGTACGGATCAATTAGAAGAGATTATGATTGATCTTATTAATCAAAATCAATGATTATGATTGTTTTAATTAATTTTATGTCTTAAAATTATACACATGAGATATCTTTTTCCTATTCTTTTATTGTTAATGGCTTGTGATCAAAAAAAAGCACAAACTGCTAGTAATACTAATAATACTGGTGATTGTAATATAGATGTCTTAGTAAAAGATATGAGCGACTTAGACGGTTGTACTTTTTTATTTGAGACCTTTGATGGCCAAAAATACTTACCAAATTCTATTCCTGATCCAGATTTTAAGTTTGTAAACAATCAATTATTGAGCATTGGTTTCACTGAGGTAAAAGATGGGATGAGTATTTGTATGATGGAATCAAAAATTATTGATGTTCATTGTTTGGAACTGAAAGGGCAAACTGGTGGAGTAAGACCGAGTCGAAATAAATAAATGCCAGCAAACAGTATTTAACTTGATAAGGGATGAGGAATATTTGATAGAAAGACGAGAAAGCATAATATGGATTCAAAAATAGAATTAGACGGAGATCAAAGACAAGATCAGGATAAACAGTTTGAAAAAGCCCTTAGGCCTATCGAATTGGATGACTTTTCGGGGCAAGAAAAGATCGTGGAGAATCTTAGAATATTTATACAAGCCGCCAAGATGCGAGGAGAGGCCCTTGATCATGTTTTGCTTCATGGCCCTCCCGGTTTAGGTAAAACAACGCTATCTCATATTATTTCTAATGAATTGGGTGCTGGTCTGAAAGTGACTTCTGGTCCGGTATTGGAAAAACCAGGAGATCTAGCGGGATTGCTTACCAATTTGGATGAAGGAGATGTCCTATTTATCGATGAGATCCATCGACTGAATACAGTTATTGAGGAATATCTTTATTCTGCAATGGAGGATTTTCATATTGATGTAATGATCGATCAAGGACCTTCAGCTCGAAGTATACAGATTAATTTGGAGCCTTTTACCTTGGTAGGTGCAACGACCAGGATGGGCTTGTTGACTTCTCCGATGCGAGCTCGTTTTGGGATAAATTGTCTTTTAGATTATTATGGCACACCAACCTTACAGAAGATCATTTATAGATCTGCAAAAATTTTGGACATCCCTATTACAGCAGCTGGCAATTTAGAAATAGCTAGAAGAAGTAGAGGTACGCCTCGTATTGCCAATGCACTTTTGCGCAGGGTTAGAGATTTTGCACAAGTAAAAGGAGATGGAACCATTGATATCGAGATAGCGCAATTTGCGCTTGAAGCGCTCAATGTTGACAGTCATGGTCTAGACGAGATGGATAATAGAATATTAAGTACCATTATACATAAATTCAAAGGAGGACCTGTAGGGATTTCTACCATCGCAACTGCAGTAGGAGAGGAAGCAGGTACAATAGAAGAAGTACATGAACCTTTTTTAATCATGGAAGGATTTATACAAAGAACACCAAGAGGAAGAGAGGTAACCGAAAAGGCTTACAAGCACTTACAGGTAGTACCTCCTTCAAAAATGGGTAAATTATTCTAATAGATTACCCTTTTATTAAGATTCCTAATTAGTAGCTTTAAGTTAATAAATGCATAGCATGTCTCGAATAATACCAATAGTACTAGTTTTATCCTTTCTTTTTACCTCACTTTCTTGCAAAAGGGTTTTGCACAAAGCTTCTACTAATTATACCCCTTATCAAGTTGAAGGCAATTCGCCGCAGGCAGACAAAGAAATAGAAGCTTTAATTAGACCATATAAGACAGGTTTAGATTTGGTAATGAATGAAGTCATTGGGGAGTGTATGCAAGATATGCCTAAGAAAAAACCAGAATCATTATTAGGCAATTGGATGGCAGATGCCATTCATGAACATACAGAAGAGACCTTAGGAAAAGAAATTGCCTTTGCAGTACAGAATTATGGAGGTATTAGAATACCTAAGGTTAGCAAAGGACCCATTACGAAAGGTAAAATTTTTGAATTAATGCCATTTGACAATAGCATAATTGTTTTAAATCTAGATGGGCAAAAACTTGAAGAATTCATCTTGCACATGGCTAAAAGTAATGGCTGGCCCGTAAGTCATACTTTAAGGGCAAATTATGTAAGTGGCAAACTGGATGCTGAGATTAGAGGAAAGAAATTGGATTACAAACAGAATTATTTAGTTGCAGTGCCCGATTATATAGCGAATGGAGGATCTGACTGCGCTTTTTTAATAGATACAGATAGAGAAATTATTGATTCTTTAATTCGAGATGTTTTGGTAGACTATGTGATAGCCAAACAAAACTTAGATGCTAAGATAGAAGGTCGTTTTGTAGTAAAAAAATAAGAAAATGAAAAGAAGAACATTTTTGAAGCAAGGTGGCTTGGCAACTGTATTTATAAGTACTGGCGCTTACCAGTTTTCTGACATACCAGCACATCAGTTGACTAAATTGACAATTCTGCACACTAATGATGTTCATTCTAGAATAGACCCTTTTCCAATGGATGGAGGAAAGTATCAAGGTTTGGGTGGAGCAGCTTCCAGAGCAGCAATGATTGAGCAGATCCGAAAAAATGAATCTGCGGTAATATTGTTAGATGCAGGAGATATATTTCAAGGAACACCTTATTTTAATGAATTTAAAGGAGAAATAGAATTTAAACTAATGTCAAAGATGAATTATGACGCTGCTACAATAGGCAATCATGATTTTGATCTAGGTATAGAAGGTTTACATAAGCAATTGCCACACGCAAATTTTGACTTTATTAACTGCAACTATGATTTATCAGATACAATTTTGCAGGATAAAGTATCTCCATATAAGGTATACCAAAAAGGGGACGTCAAAGTAGGGGTTTTAGGTGTTGGAATTGAATTAGAAGGTTTGGTACCCAAAACGCTTTTCCAGGAAACGAAGTATTTAGATCCCATTTCATCGGCAAATAAGACTGCTAAACTTTTAAGGGAAGAGCTAAAGTGTCAATATGTAATTTGCTTATCACATTTAGGCTACAGTTACAGAGGCGATAAGGTTTCTGACAAAGATTTAGCGGCCCAAACTTCAAATATAGATTTGATCATTGGTGGACATACACATACGTTTTTAAAAAATGCGGAAACAAAATTAAATTCATTAGGAAATGAGGTTCTAATTTCGCAAGTAGGATGGGGTGGAATAAATTTGGGACGTATAGATGTTGTTTTTGAAAAGAATTTTAAAAATAAATGTACCTCTTGCAAAAATACTTTGATTAAAAAATAATGTCATTAATTGGTTTATAAAATTTTTGAAGTCTAATAAAAAATCACTTCTAAAGCTCAAAACACCTTCATTATCAATCAGAAATTTTTAAAAGAAACCAAGTTTGTCAGAAGAATGTAGGCAAGAGTATCACCGCAATGTTTACATAAATTGTTTTCATTATAATAGGAAAAAAAAAAATTTCAAAAATCCATTTCGACTTTCTTTAATCTAATTTCTTTTACGCATTTTTACAGTCCGCCTCTAGTCAAGGATATGTTAGACAAGCATGAGACACTATGAAATTACTCCTGCCTAATCCTTAAGGGAACTTGACTATTTTAGAGGAAGTGGACGATTGCACTGGGCTTGTTATATACGGCAAGCCAAACGACTATTTGTTTCAAAACTTTACTAAAGCAATTAGAGAAAATGATAAGAGACATCAACTCAGTTTGGAATAACTGTCTTCATACCATACGTAAAAATGTAAACGATCAAAGTTTCAAAACATGGTTTGAACCAATTACTCCTGTACAATTGAGCCAAGATTCTCTTACTATCCAAGTTCCTAATAAAATATTTTATGAATGGCTTGAAGAGCATTATGTTTCTCTTTTGAAAATGACTATTAGAAAAGAATTGGGTGACGCCGGAAAATTGGAATACCAAATAAGGACTGCTGAATTACAGAATGGAAGAGGTGTGAATGGAGATAATCGCGGAAAAGTGTCTTTGGCAGAAGATAGAGAAGAAGTAAATCTAGGTACACCAGATATAAAAAACCCATTTGTAATTCCAGGAATTCAAAAACCTAGGTTAGATTCTCAATTAAATCCAATATACAGGTTTGATAATTTTATAGAAGGTGATTGTAATAGGTTGCCAAGATCGGCAGGAATTGCAATAGCAAAAAAACCGGGAGCTACAGCCTTCAATCCACTAGTGATTTTTGGAGATGTTGGCCTAGGAAAAACACACTTGGTTCAAGCCATTGGAAACAAGGTTCAAGAAAATTTTCCAAACAAATCAGTGCTGTATGTTTCAGCTGAAAAATTCACAAATCAAATTGTACAATCAATAAAAAATCATACGACCAATGATTTGGTTAATTTTTATCAAATGGTTGATGTGCTGATTGTGGATGATATTCAGTTTTTGGCTAACAAAACAAAGACTCAAGAAATTTTCTTTCATATATTCAACCAATTGCACCAAAATGGGAAACAGTTGGTTTTAACCTCAGATAGAGCACCAAAAGATCTTGATGGAATGGAAGAGAGAATGATCTCCAGATTTAAATGGGGACTTTCTGCTGATTTGACAATTCCTGAGTTTGAAACTAGGATGGCCATTTTGGAATCCAAAATGATGAGAGAGGGCATTGAGTTACCAGATGATGTGGTAGAATTCATTTGCTTCAACATAAAAAATAACATTAGAGAATTGGAAGGTGTATTGGTTAGTCTTGCGGCTCAATCTTCCTTGGCGAATCGAAATATAGATATCAATTTGACAAAAGAAGTTATCAAGAAGTTTATTAAAGAAATAAACAAAGAGATAACGGTAGAGTTCATCCAAAAACTAGTAGCAGATCATTTTCAAGTTCCTGTAGAAAAACTGGCTGGTAAGACAAGAAAAAGATCCATAGTGGTAGCCAGACAATTGTCGATGTACCTAGCAAAGAATTTGACAAACAAATCTTTGAAATCTATTGGAGAAATGTTTGGAGGTAGAGATCATAGTACGGTAATATACTCTTGCAATACGGTTCAAGATCTACTTGATACGGACCCTGCATTCAAAGATGATGTCCATGTCTTGGAACGAAAAATCAAGTTAAGTTTAAACGAAAAATAATTTTTGAAAGATAATTAGTTGTTTTAGAACAACTGTTGCCCTTTTTTATAGACGTTCTCCAAGCCGAGCACGTCTATTTTTGTTTTAGGAATGAACCATAACCATTAAAATTCTAGTTCATTGAAACTTCTTTAACAAGGAATTTCTCAATCAGTATACTAAAGATGAGAACCAAAACACAGCCAATCAAGTTTAGCCATAAGTAGGCAATATTGATGTAATCATAATGGTCAAGGTAATAGATTAGAATAACAAAGGATTCAGCTAGCAAGGCTCCAAAGAAAACAGCTTGAGAACCAATGCGTACAAAGTATTTTGAAATGAACAGACCAGCTATAAGTCCGGCAATGGCCATAAAACTTAAAATAAGAGGTACGGAGTTTTTAATTTGAAAATTAGTTAGTATATCAAGTCCATTTTGAGCTTTTAGGAATAAGCTAATACAAACTCCTACAAATAGAGAAAAAGTAATCACTGTAACCACGAGGGTACTTTTTCGATATTTTTCAAAGAAGAAGGCGACAAAGAAAATTCCTAATATGGTACCATAGAATAAAGAGCCAATAATGTTAACGGCTTCTATTAAGTTGTCGAACAAACTTGCTACCAAGGCAAAACTGAGACAAACAGCTCCCCAAAAAATGGTAAACCATTTAGAAGCCGATAAATAATGCGCATCATCTTTTCCTTGATTAATAGATCTCTTATAAATATCAATTACCGTAGTTGTAGCCAAGGCGTTTAATTCGGAAGCGGTAGAAGACATGGCGGCAGAAAATATTACGGCTAAAAGTAAACCAACCAAACCAACAGGTAGGTAATTGATAACAAAGGATATAAAAACGTAATCATCATCCTTGATTTCAGCATCTGAATCGGCTTTAATAATTAAATCATCCGTTTGCTTTCGCAGTGCCAAATCCTTATCTAGACTTAGATTGTAAATTCTTTGTGCTTGCGAAATACTTTCTTCATTTTCAGTCTCTATTGCTGTGAGTAAGGACCTTAGGTTTACCTGCTTCTCTTTAAATACAAGACTAAAATCTGTTTCTAAGTTCGTCAATTCCTCTGCATATTCTGAGGCTTGAACCTTTTGTAAGTTACTTTTATTAAAATGTATGGGTGGCTCGATAAACTGGAAGAATATAAATACCAGGACGCCAATAAACAATACTAGAAATTGCATGGGAACTTTAACCATTCCATTAAATAAAAGCCCCAATCTACTTTCGCTGAGTGATTTACCGGAAAGATATCTTTGTACCTGTGATTGATCAGTTCCAAAATAAGACAAAAACAAAAAGACCCCACCTAACATACCTGACCAAAAGGTATATCTATTTTCAAGATCAAAAGTAAAATCTACAACATCAAGTTTATCCATCTTACCTGCAAGACTTACTGTATCATAAAAGGAGATATCTGGAGGCAATTGATTGACAAGGATAACAGCGGCGATAAACATTCCTATCAATATGATTATCATCTGCTGCTTTTGTGTTTGCGAAACGGCTTTAGTTCCACCAAACACTGTATAAAAGATGACAACCAATCCAGTGCAGAATATGGTTAGGTTTAAATCCCAATTTAATATATTCGACAAAATTATGGCAGGGGCATATATAGTAATACCTGCAGCTAGTCCCCTTTGGATTAAGAATAGCATCGATGTAAGAGTCCTTGTTTTTACATCGAATCTTCCCTCCAAGTACTCATAAGCGGTGTAAACATTAAGTTTGTAATAGATAGGCAAGATAAAGACACATAGTATGACCATTGCTACAGGCAAACCAAAGTAAAACTGTGCAAAGCCAAGACCGTCTTCATAAGCTTTTCCTGGGGTTGAAAGAAAGGTAATGGCAGATGCTTGAGTCGCCATTATACTTAAACCAATGGTCCACCAAGGCAAGTCTCTGTCACCTAAAAGGTAACTTTTGGTTGAATTAATATTACGCGTTTTGTAAACACCATATATTACAATTGCTGCTAAGGTGCCCAACATGACCAGCCAATCTAATGGTCTCATTTAATTAGGTTTTCTAGGAAAAAGAATAGGTGAGTAAAACAAATAAGCCAATCATAAGGGCATGAAGGAGCAAAACAAAAAAATAAAGCCTATTCCATGTGCCTAGAATTGGCGGCTTATCTTCAATCTCTTCCTTAATATTTTTACTCATTAAATTAATTTTATATTCAAAATACAAGGTAGTCACAAAAAAATACAATTCAAGAAAATATACAAACTGGATTTTCAGAAGTTATCTCTAATTCCCGTCTTACAAAAGACTAAATTTATTTTAAGCATAAAATTTACCATATGAGGTTTAGTTGGTGTATCGCAGTATTACTTTTAATAATTTTTTCTTGTCAAAAAGATACACCTATCATTCAAGAGGAAAATGTAAATATTTTTGAAAATTCTCCTGGTATTACAGACATGGAACTTGAAGCCGTCACTTTAATTAATGAGTTTAGAGCGGCTGGAGCTGTTTGTGGCTCTGAGATATATAGTCCTGCTCCAGAAGTTTATTGGAATAATGTTTTAGATCAGGCTTCTGAAATGCATGCTGATGATATGTTTTCAAATGGATTTATTTCACATACAGGGTCAAATGGTTCTAAACATACAGAAAGGCTCCAAGCTGTTAATTATGAATATATGTATGCTGGAGAAAATGTGGCGAAAGGACCAACGACAGTAGCTGTTGTTATTGAGGAGTTTAAAAATAGCCCTTCTCATTGTGCGGTGATGATGAATCCTGATTACGTGCATGTCGGGGTTGCCAAGATAGGCAAATATTGGGTTCTGAATTTTGCGCATCCAAGACGATTTTAGAACCTTCATGCTTTTATAAATTTTTGCATAATAAGAAAGCATTCTAATGGGGACAAAACAATCAACCTTAAACAACTAACAAGTTTACTCAACAATGGCCTTGTAGATTTCTGCTCTTAAATTTTCATTGCTTATTTTAACTCCCATTTCTTTTGCTCTTTCCTTGTAGGAGGGGTTGTTAATCAAGTCTAAGATTTTAGACTCTAGATTCTTTGCATTTATTTTACTAATATCTGTACCTAGAGGTCCTGCTCCTTTTTTATAGATTATTTTATTCCAAACATATTGATCAATTATGTGCGGAATTATTAAGGTGGAACAACCATATTTTAAGGCAGTATGCGTTGTGCCAGATCCTCCATGATGTATAACTGAATGTATTTTTGGGAATATCCAATCATAGGGAATTCGATTTACAAAATGGAATAAATTGGTGTCATAAGTTTCGGGCTGAACAAGTCCACCTGAAGCTGTATTGATAATAGCAGCAATATTATTTTTCTTTAGAATTTCAAGAATAATTTTTGTTTTCACTACTGGAGCAGCATTTATCATGCTTCCAAAGGTGACAAGAATAATTTTAGAATGCTTTTCTAAGAAAACTTTTAAAGCTGGACTAGGATTCCAATTATTGGTTTTCTTTCTTTCATGGTAACCCAAAACTTTTAGATTTTCTTTCCAGTACGTTGGTCTTTCAAAGAGGGTAGGGGAAATTGTATAAATTGCTTTATTTGTAAATAAAGCCTGCTGTATTTCCTTTTGGCTTATCTTTCTTTTATTTGAAAGTAATTTTATGGAACTGAAGATTGTTTTTAGTAAGCCAAAATTTGCCAACTTGTAAGAAAGCTTGTTAAAGAAAGGTCCAAAGTTCTTATTAAAGCCTAAATGAGAATGATCTTTTACATAATGCAAATAAGGGACTGGACTGATTAAGATTGTTTTCCCTTTATTTTCCAAGCTCCAAACCACCGGGTATATTACTTTTCCATTATGTAGAATTTTATCTGGCTCCTCTTGATTGATAACAGCTTCTTGTTTCAAAACCATGGCTTTGTTCACCTCAGATTGAATGGACAAGATTTTCAAAATTGCCATGAGTTTTTTAAAGCCAAACCTGCCACCGCTCATCATTATTCTACCGGCAGGACTGTCTAACATTTCTAAGAACTCTTTGCCCAGTGAAGCAAATTCTAAACCTGAATCTTCAGCGAGATTTCTAAACTGTTCGGGAAATAGACAAATGACATGATGCCCCTTCTCTTTTAAGATTTCTCCAATTGCGAGGAAGGGTTCGACATCTCCACGAGTTCCAATTGATGTTAAGATTATTTTCATAAATGATAGGCAGTTTTGTTTAATAAGGAATCATGAATGACAGGTCAAATTAGGGGTATTGTAATTGTTCATTTTTAAAGGTAGCAGCAGTTGGATAAGTGCGTTTTTTTGTGAAAAAATGAGGGGAATATGAAGGAAGAATGCTGATAAACATTGGGCTCATCGTAATATTGCAATATTACTTTTAAAATTTTCTCCAAATCCCAAAAACAGCCCCCAAATCTCCATCAGTTCCTTACAGATGCTAAATTTATTTTCATAGTAATTGATCTCTAATAATCATAAACCTCCTCTCCAAATATCCTGTCATGATTAAGCACAATAAGCACAATACTTAGACACATTATCACAATTGAAAACAATCCAATCAACCAACAACAATCAACACTCAACAAATTTACTCCTTCCCAATCGATAGCATATTCGCAAACATCCTAAACGCTCCCGGCACACCCGCTGGCAATTCTCTAAACCAACTGTAACCTGTATAAATGTAATGCCCTTCTCCATATTCAGCTACCAACAAGCCTCCGTTTCGCGCTGGTTCACCTGGATCATTACTTGAAAGGATGGCGGTGTATTTTTCGTCCCATTCAGAAGGAAAGTATAATCCTCTTTCTTGGACCCAATCATCAAAATCCTTTTCTGTTATTTTATTAGGTGTATTAAGTACCGGATGATCCTTAGCCAACAATCTCACTTCAGCTTCTTCCACAGCCACTCTATCTCTAGAAACTTTCATAGGGTAGGGCCCCAATTCTTCAGACTTTACTTTTAATCTATGTGCCGTGTTGTATTGAACAATATAAGTTCCACCACTTTTAACATACTCCATCAATTTGCTTTGATGAAATTTCATTTTCTCTCTGGTGTTATAAGCGCGTATCCCACAAATGACTGCATCAAACTTTTTGAGATTTTCTACCGTGATATCTGAGTCTTCTAAGAGTTGTACCTCATAGCCAATTTGCTTTAGACTCTCAGGTATCTTGTCTCCAGCGCCCATGATGTAGCCAAGTTTAGAACCTTTCTTCTCAATCGCAAGCTTTACAATTTTTGCTGATGATGGCATCGAAATCGTTTGTACCGGTATGTGATCATAATCAATCCAAATAACTTCATTCTTATATTTCTTACCAGCTATTTCGACAACAGCTTCAAGGTTTCCTTCACTTTGTGTTTTGGGAGGTGTCAATTTAAATTTGAATTTCTGTGTTTCCTCTTTTTTATTTAACGTAATATCAAAATGGCTTGGATTACTTTTCCAACCAGATGGAAGCACTAGATTTAGTTTTCCTTCTACTCCTGCTTTTCCAGCCTGAACCATTACTTCTACTTCTTTCTCCGCTTGGTCTGCAAAGATGATAACCTCATCCACTATGCTGACACTCACTTCAGGTATGATGACAAAAGGCCTGAATGATTCTCCGTCTACTGGGTCAACAGATTTATATTGGACAGTTGTGATGTAAGGGATGCTAACATCGTTTACTTTGATATTGTATTTCACATTCATAGCAGCCGAAGATTCCGGACGACCTCTTTTAGTCTGTTCTTTAACGGCATACATACCTAAAGAACCTTTTTCATTCAACCAATATGGATTAGAGTTTTTAACACCATTTGGAATTTTTATTTTAGTATAAAACTTATTCTCTTCATTGGGATTTAGAACAAGATTTAAAGTTGTATCTTTTTTGAATCCTTCTACCTTAATGTCAATCAATTCAAGATTCGAATTTGATCTATTTGTAAATTCATAAGTTAATTCAATTTCTTCTCCTTCTACTGCTGAGTAAGAACCAGCGGTGACTGATGCGTACAAACCACTGCATTGCA
>CALIIW010000161.1 GCA_938018185.1 uncultured Saprospiraceae bacterium | reverse complement strand
GGATTGTCTAATATTTCTCTGGCTTTACGAGAATGGTAGTTTGTATAAAAGATAAACCCAGATGGCTCTAAGCCTTTTAGTAAAACTGCCCGTGCAGAAGGTTTTCCCTCAAAAGAGGTTGCCAATACCATCATATTTGGTTCCAATACTTCTTTTGAAGCTATGGCTGCTTCTATCCATAACATAAACAATTGTATAGGATCTTCAAGTAAATCCGATTCTAGCAATTGCCCCTTGTTGTAATGTTCTCTTAAACCACTTAATTCATCCATTTCTTGCTTATTAGCACCTTGTTAGCACATGATTCAATCTTTCATAATAAATATACAAATAAAAAAAGCCCCATCAATAAAATTGACAGGGACTAAACAAAAAACAAACACTATGAACAAACACTATCTTTAGTTATGTTAAAATGACTGGAGGTAAACATCAATAGATGCCTTTAGTTTGTCAAACTTGGGAGGATAAATTAATAAGGGGGAAGGTGGTATTGTATTTGGGAGAAAAAAAATTCCCCCGCACGTTAAGCCGGGGGACAAAACAAAAAACAAAAACTATGAACAAACACTCACCCTGAACTCTTTATAGCTGCTAACTTGAAAAAGCAACTTTTCGATTAAACGAAATAAAGGCTTCAGTAATTAATTCTTTTTAGGTTTTCGTTTCTTAATTACTTGTAAGCTTAAGACAAACAAAATGCCAAACTAGGCACTGCCGAAAATATACTTGCTGTTGACGAAATTTTGAGCAAACTGGGATTAGGAAAACGTCATATAGGTGAAAAGTTTGATTTTATCTGTACTTTTTGTCTGTACTAGGATTTTTAGGATTAACAGATTTTAGGATTTTTATTTATTTTCGCATTACAGAAATTGTTAATCACAATAAGAATTGCAAGAAAAAGAATTGTTGTGATTAGCTTAACTAAAGCTAATAAGTATGAAAACTGAAATTAAGGACAAATTGACCTATAAGATTATAGGTTGCGCAATGAAAGTACATCGAACACTAGGTAGCGGATTTCAATAGCTCATCTACCAAAGAAGCTCATCTACCAAAGAGCAGACAAGAGTAAAAAAAGAGTAAATGGTGAAAAGTAAATAGAAAAGGGTAAAGTTTGCCTGCCCGTATGGGGCCTGCTCGCTGCTCCACATACCAATCCCAATAATCCTAAAATCCCACCAATCCTAAAAACCCCAGTACAGACAAAAAAAAGGACACGATTTATCGCATCCTCTTTTATCACTTAAAAGATCTTTTGAATTTATCTTCCACTTTAAACTTTCTCTGCTTCCAAATTAAGCTTTCACCTTTAAATACCCCTGCACCTTCTTCCTATTCGTCAACCTAATCAATCGATACGCCAACCAATACATCACAGGTACCACTACCAAAGTCAAGAAGGTCGCAAAGACAAGACCATATATAACTGTCCAAGCCATCGGCCCCCACATGGCAGTGTTGTCTCCGCCTATAGTATAATTAGGATCTAGATCTGAAATGATAGTAAAGAAGTTTATGTTAATTCCCATGGCCAAGGGTATAAGTCCTAGTACAGTTGTGATCGCTGTTAATAAAACAGGTCTCAATCTTGTAGCCCCACCTTGTATGATACATTCCTTAATATCCTCTTTGCTTAAAGCAAAAATACTGTCCACTCCATTTGCCTCTTGCTTTTTATTGATCAATAGATTGATGTAATCGATAAGTACAATGGCATTGTTAACTACAATTCCCGCAAGGGAAATAATACCCACTCCCGTAAATACAACTGAGATGGTACTTTGTGTAAATACATATCCCAGCAATACACCTATCAATGAAAAAATAATAGATAACAAAATGATGAAAGGGGAGGTGATCGAATTAAATTGAGTCACTAAAATAATGAAAATGAAAAACACGGCAACCCCAAATGCAGTCATTAAGAAATTCATGTCCTCCGCTTGCTGCTGTTGCTCCCCGGTAAATTCATAATTGAATCCTTTTGGCAATTCATAGGCAGCCATAGCTTCTTGCATTTCCACAACAATGTCGTTTGCATTGTACCCATCCAAAATATTTGAAGAGATAGAAATCATACGGTCCAAGTTTTTTCTTTTGATCGCAGAATAAGTAGAACTAAATTCCGTACTAGCGATAGAAGAAATTGGCACTTGAACTATTTGACCATTTGCTGGATTTCTAAAAGTGATCTTTTGGTTCATCAAGCTATTAATATCATACCTGTACTTCTCATCCAATCTTACAAAAATATCATACTCATCTTCTCCTTGTTTGTATTTTGACACAGATTTGCCATAGACAGAAGTTCTTATTGCATCCGCAATGGCAAAAGTAGACACCTCATATCTTCTTGCCGCCTCTCTATTGACATTGATGATCAATTCTGGTTTTCCTATTTTGATATCTGCCTTCAATTCTTCAACACCACCTATATTTTTTTGATTAAAATACGTAATCAAATCTTCTGATAGCTGAGCCAGTTTATCCATATCCTCTCCTCTAACTTCTAGATTGATTGGAGGACCAACTGGTGGGCCATTTGCATTCATGTCAACAATTACCTGGACACCTACATAATCATTCAGTTCCTCACGAAGATCGTTCATGGCATCTCGAGTAGAAAGTATACCTCTTTTTTGAAAGGGCACAAAAGAAACTGTTAGTCTGGCTTTGTTTGGAGTCAGCCCTGGTTCTGGAAAAGCATTTGGATCAGCAGTGTTTTCTCCAATCTGTACAAGCACTTCTTCTATGATTCCTTCGTAAGGCTCTAAGACACTTTCAATTTTTGATTCTACATCCTTTAGCACCTTATCGGTAGCCTCGATGTCTTTACCCATTGGAAGGTCTATAAATACATTTACATAAATAGGGTCGCCTTCTGGAAAAAATGCAATGGGTGGAGTGAATTTAGTAAATATTGCAAAAGACGCAATCAATAATGCAAAGGTGCCTAAAAATACTAGGGTAGGCACAATCTTGTATAATACTCCTTTTATAAACACATTGTATGCACGTTCCAATAATGGAAGAACCTTGTTTTGGAATAACAAGGATGCTGGTGTCAGAATAAAAAAGTTTAGTAAGGTGATGATTAAAACGATACCCAATAAATTTCTTAACCATAATACCTCAGCGAAATGTGAACCCACCGAACAAACTAGTAGAATGAGACACATAATCAACACGTTCATCCTTTTTCGATTCCTTATAGTACGATCTTCTTCTTTCTCATCTAGTTTCATAAACCAATAAGTTAATACAGGGTTTATAACCAAGGCAACAAATAAAGAAGAACTTAAAACAATTATTAAGGTGATGGGCAAATATTTCATAAACTCACCCATGATACCAGGCCAAAAGGCTAAAGGAACAAATGCAGCCAAGGTTGTTGCCGTCGAAGCAATGATGGCTAAGGCAACTTCTCCAGTACCATACTTTGCCGCTTCAAAATTGCTATAGCCATCTTGTTTGTATCTGTAGATATTTTCTACCACAACAATGGCATTATCAACCAACATACCTAAGGCAAGTATCAATGCAAATAAAACAACAATGTTTAAGGTCGTTCCTAGGATAGATAAAATGAGTATTCCCATCAGCATAGAAAGAGGGATTGCCATACCTACAAAAGAGGCATTTCTTAAACCAAGAAAAAATAACAATACCATGACTACTAAGATGACTCCTGAGATAATAGAGTTTTCTAAATTGTCTACCTGATCTCTAGTATTTATAGATTGATCGTTGAAGATACTTATGGCAAGATCTTCTGGCAAGACATCTTTACTTTCTGCTATGATTGTTTTTACATTGTCAGCAGCATCTAATAAGTTCTGCCCTTTACGTTTTATGACATCTAAGGAAATAACTGGAAATTGATTTGACCTTGCAATACTGATTCTATCCTTATAGCCAAAACTTACATTTGCTATGTCTTTTAGGTATATGGGTTTTTGATTTTCCGATTTTACAATCATGTTTTGAAGATCTTCCACTGCACCAAATTCTCCAACTATCCTTATCGCTCTTCTAAAATCGTTTGCGACAATCTCCCCTCCAGACATATTGAGATTTTCTGAACGGATGGCATTCTCCACATCTCCGAAAGAAACTTGCGCCGCTTCCATCTTGATAAGATCCATATCCACCTTGATCTCTCGTTCCAGTGCGCCTTTTAAATCTACTTTGTTTACTTCATTGATCTCCTCCAACTCATCTTGCATGTATTCCGCGTATCTCCTCAGTTCAATCATGGAGAAGTTTCCACTCAAGTTGACAGTCATGATAGGAATTTCGGACATGTTCACATCAACCACCACAGGGTCCGTTGGTAGGTCCGATGGCAATTCACTCTTAGCGAGGTCAACTGCATCCTTAACTTTTCTTTTTACTTCTTCAATCTCAAATCCTGATTCAAACTCAACAATGATTGATGAAAAATCCTGAACCGAATTAGAACTGATCCACTTTATTCCAGAAATACCTTGCAACTCTTTTTCAATCGGTCTAGTGACCAAGTTTTCTATATCTTTTGCAGAGTTACCCGGATGTGGTGTGTTGATATATATCGTCGGCAATACTGCTTCAGGAAATTGCTCCTTTGGCATATTCTCATAAGAAATGATACCAAAAAAGAAGATCATGATTGTGATCAAAAAGACTGAAGTCGCATTGTCTAAGGCCAAATTCGTGAGCGAAAAATCACGCAATTTATCTTTTATGTTTTCCAAATTAGTTGCCATAAATTTTGACTATTACTGAGGTGATTTAAAACAAGCTGTTGCTAAATCAATTCACTGTTTGTTTTCAGAAAGTTCTGTTAATATGCTAACCTTTATTGGTTCTTTGTCTACTAGGGTTCTTGCTCCATCCACTACGATTGTTTCATCTCCATTCAAACCAGATAAAATCTCAATTTGTGCTTGATAAGATTCACCAGTTTCTATATACCTCTTGCTTGCAATATCATCGGCTCCTTCCTTGTCTGCAACCATTACATATTTTTTTCCACTGATCTCCTCTTGTACTAACTCTAAGGGAACCACAACTGCATCTTTCGCCGAATAATCATTTACCAAAATGGTTGCCAATAGATTCGGTTTGAGTTGCTGTTTGGCATTGGGTACATTTAGCTCTACTTTGAAGGTTCTATTCGCAGGATCAATAGTTCTTCCCAATTGACTTACCTTAGCTTTTGTATCAAGATTTAAGGCTGGAAAATTGACATCTACCATCTGACCTCTTTTTATCTTTCCTAAATAATTTTCTGATAAAGAAGCAACAACCTTCAGTTTTGAAGTATTTAGAATTTGAATGATTGGAGTACCTGGTCCAGCCATTTCGCCAGACTTTGCTAGGATCATTTCTGCATAACCTGAACTAGGCGCATATACATTTGCCTTGCTAAGTTGATGCTTTATTGTTTCTAAGCTTTTATCTATTCTTTCAAGATTGTTCTTTGCTTGTAAGAATTGCATCTCCGTTCCGATCTTCTGATCCCACAATCTTTTTTGTCTATCATAGACATCCTGCGCTAGACCTCTTGAACTGTTCAATTCTGCAATTTGTTTATTTACAGTTTCCATATCTATTTTGGCAATCACTTGTCCTTTCTTTACATAATCTCCTTCTTTTATATTCATAGAAAGTATGCGCCCTCCTGTTTCACTACTTGCATAAGATGGTTCGTCTGCCTCTACATTAGCTTGAATTTCTGAAAACCTATTAAAATCTTGCTTGGCCAATTTTTTAGCAGAGACATTTTTTCGAGGTTTCTCTTTTGGAGGTTCTTCCTTTTCAATATCTGCTGTCAAAGCATCGATAGATTTTTGTAATTCTTTCAATTCTTTTTTCTTGTTCAATAAGAATTCTTTTTTCCCTGCAAGATCAGTAGGTACTTCTTCAGTCTGCTGACAAGAAAATAATAAGGCCAGGATAATAAATAAGCTTACTAATTGTTTCATATAAATTTGATTCTTGATTAATTTATTTAATGGCTTTTTCTAAAGCTATTTTCGCAATCAAAAGTTCATACTTTGCTTGAATATGATTTTGTTGCGTTTGGTAAAGTGCTTGCTCTGCTTGTGTAACTTCCAAACTAGAACCAACACCTTCCTTATATTTTATTTTTGTTGTATTGTAAATTCTTTCTGCTAAAGCCAAATTGTTTTCTTGATCGGAAACAGTAATTTTTGCATTGAGATAATTGGTACGAGCATTTAAGATCTCTAACTTTATGAAGCTGACCATTTGTTCTTTTTGGTTTTCACTTGTTTCCAAAGCGATCTTCGCCCTTTCTACTTTGGCCTTGGTCATCATTCCATCAAAGATTGGGACATTTAATTGTGCCCCTAAAACAAATGTTGGTGCCCAAAAGCCGTTTGATAAATTGTTGCCTTGATATTGGTATTGATAAGATCCATATGCTGCAAGGGAAGGCCATCTTCCCCGCTCATTTAATTCCACATTAAGTGTTGATAATTCTAAACCTAAGTTGGCCACTTCAATTTCTGGTCTTCTTTCTACGTCTATTTGATCTACTAATTCTTGATCTGTAGCTTCAACCAAAAGAGTAGTAATGTCATCGTCTAACTTGATCTCATCTTCAAGAGGATAGTTCATTGCCATCTTTAGAAAATTGAGTGTTACATTTTTTTGACGTTCAAGTTTGTCTTTTTCAGATTTTAAATTTGCTAAGGAAAGCTCTAACCGATCTACATCCAATTGCTCGGCAAAACCAGCTTTGAAAATCTCTTTCGTTTCAAATAAAACGGTAGTCAAATTTTCTATATTCTTATCCAAAGTAATTAAGGATTCTGTTATCAGTAAACTTGGAAGGTAGGCTTCCATGACTGCATCTCTTGCCGCTTTTTCTTTTGATCTTAAATCAGCTTGAACATACTGCTTAAATAACTTTGCCGCTTTTAATCCAGTCATATAAGAACCATCAAAAAGCAAACTAGAAGCAGTTAGGGAGGCTGTGAAATTATTTTTCAAGAGAAAAGAAATTTCAGTTTCAAAATCTGGCGGTAAGCTTCCTGTTGAATCTCGGAAGGCAAAAGTGAAAGCTTCTGGTAAAGCCTGTTTAGGGACTTGCGGATAATGATCAAATTTTAAAGCACCGTTAACTTGTGGGATACCAATGGCTCTTCTTTCGATGATTTGTGCCTCTGCATCTTGTATTCCTAAGTTTGCATTCTTAACTTCTACATTATGTTCAATACCATATTGTATCGCCTGCTCGAGGCTGAAACTTTCTTGCGCATTTGCATGAAAGTAAAAAATAAAAATGATGAAGGGGATGAGCTTAATCTTTATCATATTATTTATTTAGATTTTTTAAAATGTTATGACCTTTATCAGTAACAATTCCTAGTATGTGATACTCCAATAATTCTTTTACAAGCTCCTCTCTTCTATATTTCTTTAAGGGAAATACTTCTTCATTGCAAATGATAAAAGAAGATTCAACATATAGACTTGCGATAATTTCAGTATGAATATTCATTCGATAAAGCCCTTCTTTTTGACCTCTCTCCAAATTGTCTTTAATGATTTTAAACATGTCCTTTTTGTGCAGGTTTTCTATGATTCCCCATTCCTTTTGATAGTATTTTTGGAGATCATGCATCGTTGCATTGGATATGTCTCTCAGATGAGCAGTAATATGTTTGCCAATTAAATTCATTTCTTCTATCGCATCTTTGGTATTAGATCTTTTAGATTCTAATTCTGCATTATACTTATCCGTGAAAGAATGAATTATTTGAGAGAGGAGATCATTCTTGTTTTCAACATATTGATAAATGGTCTTTTTTGATATGCCCAATTTCTTAGCAATATCATCCATACTGACAGATTTTATCCCTAGGGACATAAAGAGTTCCCCTGCCATTTCAAGCAATTGTTTTCTCTGATCTGTTTGATATTCACTCATAAAGCACGAATTTATTGATTTTTAACTCCGGAAACTATGTTTTGTTCTAAAGTTTCCTAAGTTTTTATTGAATTGTTGAAAAAACGTTTTGAAATGTAAGTTTGCCATGGTCCATGCCGAATTGTATAATCGAAACGGCAGTTTCAGTTGGGTAAACCAAAGCTATTAGCCTAGCATAACTAGCTCGGACGTTAATCAATGTTAAACAAGTGCTGCTTCACAGTATTTTTCTTATTTTTGTCCATCAAATGCTAAATAATAAGATATTATGCTTAAAAGTATGACCTCTTCCAAGAGGGTAAGATTTAAAAGTACAACCACTAAGGATAATTTTATTAAAGATTTAAGACGACGTGTAGACCATTACTTTACTAGTAATAACATTTCTCCTTATGCCAATACTGAGATGTACCTCAAAACCGCTCTATCCATTATATTCTGGGCTGGGACTTTTGGCTTAATAATGTCTGGTCTTTTATCCGCTACTGGCTTGTTCTTCGCCTATATCTTTTGGGGTTTTGTGAATATATTTATTGCCTTTAACATAATGCATGATGCAACGCATGATGCCTATTCTGCCAATCAGAAAGTCAATAATTTTTGGTCCTACTCTATGGATTTTATTGGGGGGAATCAATATTTATTCAGGCGTATGCATGGTGCACATCATGGATACGTAAACATCCACGGGATTGATGTCACACTTGAGACTCATGGTCAGTTTCGCTTTTCGCCTGATGAACCTTGGCTCCCAAAGCACAAATACCAACACTTCTATACTTTTGGCTTATACGCTATGGCAATGATCCATTGGGTCACTGTCAAAGATTTTAAATGGTTTTTTGTAGAAAGTAATATTGGCAACCAAAAAAACATCAAGCATCCTACAAAAGAATATGTTATCCTATTTATTGGTAAACTGTTCTATTACGGTACAGGCTTTATATTACCTATGTTATTCTTAGAATTTTCAAATTGGTACATCTTCCTATGTTGGTTTGCCATGCACATTCTTCCAGGTCTGACTTTTGCCTTGATGTTTCAGGTTACACATGTTTATGAAGGAACAACATATCCGCTACCAGATGATGACGGAAATATCGACAACAACTACGCTTTGCATGTTCTTGAAACGACAGCTGATTTTTGTAGACACAGTAAGCTTGGAACCTGGCTCATGGGAGCAATTAATATTCATGTGATTCACCACATTTATCCTAAAGTTTGTCATGTTCACTATGCCGCAATCACTGAGATACTGAAACAAACCTGTGATGATCACGGCATTTTATATCAAGAAAATGAGAAATTTATGGTCGCTTTAAAAAAGCATTACCAAATACTCAAACACCTATCCAAACCCGATGCAGAAGTTGCCAGAGTAGGCAAATCTGCTACAATGGCATAAGCTCAAAAAAAACCTATCAAATTTAATTTTTGATAGGTTTTTTTATTGCCATATGTAAGTATGCTGATATAAACATACTTATGATTTAAGTCTGTCACTTTTGGTTATAATTAAGTTAAATCGAAATATCGAAGGAGCTAATGGCTAGATTTTTGGGATATATAATATAGAAGGCTGACTTAGAACCAATTATGCCATTAGTATTTTTAATAATGAAAAATATGCGGCGTAACCTCCACTTTGCTTAACCGAGTTAGATACTCTTAAAAATAAGTATGTATGAGAGTGACCATGAATTCCTTCGAGTTGAAAAGTATTTATACTGGAATCACAACGGTATATTATGCTCATTTGGAAAATGAAGAACTTTTTCCATCTAATGAAATTAAAAATATTCAAATTCTAAAAAAGAATCTAGGATCCTTATTAGATGTAGATAGCCTCTTCTTCAAGCAAAGACCAACTTTGTTTAATAGTCCATTCATTTATAGTTATTCTAAAGAAGCCAAAGACGTTCTAAATATAGAATTTAGTTTACCTGGACTCTTGATCATCAAAAAATGTCTAGAGATTAGATTACAGGTATTGTTAGAATTTTTTGAAAATGCCGAAGATGATGCTTCCATGTTACGAGAAATTGAAAAAGCAATCAACATATCTGAAGATGTCTTGGACGCCATGGAAGTCCATATGATACCAATGTACAATTAAGAAAAAACCCATAAGCGTAAATTATAATCCTTGGCCCTTCTTTTTAGAAGGGTCTTTTTTGATAAACCACTCCTTAAAAAATCTCTAGACTAGTTAGATGTCCCAAAGGTCCAAAGAACTCTTATGGGGTCATAGCAAATAGCAAAATACTTTTACATTTTACATTTAGAGTTTTACATTTTACATTTCATTTAGAGTTTTACATTTTACATTTCATTTAGAGTTTTACATTTTACATTTAATTTTCCCCTACATTTATGCTCAATTACGAATATTTAGCATTTTGTCAAACAATAAATATATTGGTCTTGGTCTTATGTCAGGAAGCTCTTTGGATGGCTTGGATTTGGCTGTTGTAGAATTTGAGCTATCAAATAAGGAAATCAAGGCCTGGAATCTTCTTAAAGCTAAGGAAGTTAAATTTCCTAAAAAGCTCAAAGATCGTTTGGCTATTGCGACAAAAATATCTGCAAAGGAATTAGCCTTACTCGATCATGAACTTGGAATATGGATGGGAATGGTTTCAAATGAATTTATTGGAGAGACCAAAATGGAAGTGGATTATATTGCTTCACATGGACATACCATTTTTCATATGCCCTCTGATGGTTTTACAAAACAAATTGGATCCGCAGCTGCGATGGTAGCATTAAGCGGGACATCTGTTATCTGCGATTTTAGATCAATAGACTTAGCACATGGCGGACAAGGTGCACCATTGGCACCAATTGTAGAACATTATTTATATCCAGGCTATGAGCTTTATTTGAACTTAGGAGGCATTGCCAACATCTCTCTTCATTCGAAAGACAGTATCATTGCTTTTGATGTCTGTCCAGCAAATCAAATACTTAATAAATTAGCTGCCGAAAAGAATCTTCCTTTCGATGAGGGAGGTTGCTTTGCGGCGAATGGAAAGTTAAATAATGAATTATTAGAAAAATTGGAAGCGGATCCATTCTTAGCGGAGGATTATCCAAAATCTCTAGACAATAATACTTTGCAGGAATATTATTTTCCTTTGTTTGATCAATCACCAATTAGTACAGAAGACAAGTTAGCAACGGCTGTTCAATTCATAGCTAACAGTTTGGCTAAAGCCATAAATAAATCATTATCAAAAGAAAAAGTAACCGCTACAACTTTAAATCTTTTTGTAAGTGGGGGTGGTACATTTAATACTTATTTAATAGAGAAAATAAAATTAGCTTTGCCAGCAGTAGACCTTCATTTTCCTTCAAAGGCTGACATTAATTTTAAAGAAGCTATTTTGATGGCTTTATTGGGATTACTTCGAATATTGGATAAACCAAATTCTTTTGCTTCTGTTACAGGAGCATCGAAGGATACTGTCAATGGCTCAATTTATAAATCATAAGCGCTTGAATAAGCAAGACACTATATTTGTTACTGGAGGAACTGGTCTGATAGGATCCTATCTTTTGCGCCTTTTGATCCGAAATGGATATAAGCAGATCAGAGCCTTAAAGAGGGCACATTCTGATATGCGTCTGTTGAAAGAAGTTGAAAATCAAATTGAATGGTTGGAAGGAGATCTTCTTGATATCGATATTTTAGAACATGGAATGCAAGAAGCGCATACCGTTTTCCATTGTGCCGCAATGGTCTCATTTGATCCGAAAGAAAAAGAAAAAATGAATCTGGTAAACATAGAAGGCACTGCAAACATGATCAATGTTGCCCTGTCTTTCAATGTTGAAAAATTCATACATATAAGCTCTATAGCAGCTTTGGGTAGAAGGGCCGATCTTCCTACAATTCATGAAAATACAGAATGGCAAAGCAGTGATTGGAATACTTCTTATGCAGTTTCTAAATACCATTCTGAGATGGAAGTTTGGCGTGGTTCTGCTGAAGGTTTAAATGTTGCAATTGTTAATCCTTCTGTTGTTTTAGGTTCTGCATACTGGAATAAAGGTACTGGCCGTTTTTTCAATATTGTTTGGAATGGGCTCAAATTTTACCCAACTGGAAGTACAGGTTTTGTCGACGTAAGAGACGTCGCCGAAGCAATGCTTCTTTTAGCAGAATCAAACATAAGCAATGAACGGATAATCCTCAATGGCGAAAACCTGCCATACAAACATATCTTTGATAGCATCGCTGATTTAATTAATAAGCCAAGAGCAAGTATAAAAGTTAATACACTAATCAGAGAAGCCAGTTGGAGAGTAGATCACTTATTAAATATCCTCTTTTCTAAAAAGCCTCGCGTCACAAAAGAGACAGCCAGAAATTCTTCTAGAGATGTGGTCTACATAAATGATAAATCGAAAGAACTCCTAGGACTAAAATACAGATCTATAGATTCCTGTCTAAAGCAAATGGCAGAACAGTTTAATGAGGTCAAGTCGACAGGTTGCGAACCTAGATATTTGGATTTTTGAAGCTTGCTTTTGGCTTTTGGCTTTTGGCTATTGGCCAATGGCTAGGTCTTCGTTTTGAAACAGAATTAATAAAAAGAAACTGAAATTGGCGCTGGATCTTTGATCCAGTGACGAACTTAAACAAATCTCCAGATTTGTGCTAAAGTTTGCTTACTATTGAAATTAAAAGCCTTGGTTAGAAACAATGTATTTGAAGATCCACAGAATGGATATTGTTTGGCAAAAAAAAAGATGCAGAGAACAGAATACTTGATCAGAATTCAAGCACTAGTCTACTAATGATCCAATATAGAAAAACTTTAAACCTTCCACTTTAAACTTTATTTTCAACTTTCTAAATTCTCTGCTTCACCTTTCAACTTTAATAGGCATTCTCTGCTTCACCTTTCAACTTTCCTAGTCTTGAACTCTATTCAAAGCCAATGTCTTTAACATCCAATTTGGTAAAGGCTTTTCAGGATCTCGTTTTCTTAAATCTAAAAACCAATTGAATTTTTTCATCAAAGGAATCTTGTGTGTTTCAACAAACTCTATTAAGGTTCCATCTGGGTCTTCTATGTATGTAAAGTGGCCAGCTGCATCTCCCATGTCAAAACTAGGCGTATCATCTGGGCAGCTATCAACGGTAAAAGGAAAACCTTTTGACTGGCATAAGGTCTTCAGGTTTGACATGCCATTGACATCAAAACATAAATGGATGTAACCAAGGTCACCCCACAGACGATCTTTAAAAATCTTCACCGGCGGACGGTCGATAGCTTGTACCAATTCAATTTCACTCTTACCTAACATCTTGCTAAAAGCACCTTTTCTTTGGTCAACAGAATGTCGAAGTAAAATTCTTCTGAACTTTCCAGCACCTGATGGAAGAACCTTCAAATCATCAAATATTCTAGTTTCGTCATAGACTACTTCATTGTAGCCCAGAATATCTCTATAAAGATTTAGAGATTTATCAATATCTGAAACACCAATGGTGCATCCGTACATGCCTCCTGTTGTAAAATTGCTGCTCGAAAACCAATTGTCAGAAGGAACAATTTCAAAAATATTATTAAATGGATCTTTTACATAGAAATGTTCTTGTCCGACTGGATCCATTAATATATCTGATAGCAATTCAGCATTTTTGTGTTTTAAAAACTGAAAAGTTTTTGATACATTTCTTGACTTAACTTTAGCAATAAAAATACCTAGGTCCCCTAATTGCGGAATAAATTTAGGCGCTGTAGGTGTTCTGGAAGTATATTGCCATATTTCCATACCGCCACCACCTTGTTTGTTTAAGGCCAAAATAGCGTGACGAGATCTAGGTTCTCCACCTGTATAAGGAAGCATTAACGCAGCTTCTGCTGCCTCATCAAACATTGGTATGTCCATACCAAAATGTCGACGGTACCACTTCCATCCTTCATATACTTCTGAGACACCTATGCCTATTTGTTGTATGCCGCTAATTATTGGTTTTTTCATGACAATTTAATTAGTATGACTTAAAAAAAAACGGGTTCTTGAACAATCAAGAACCCGAAATTATAAAGTTTTTCGTATTGTTTAAGCCTTTTGAACGATTTGTTCACTCTTATAAGCTCCAGATTCTAATTTTGTTTTGATTGCAGAAAAAGCATCCAAAGTTATTTCAATGTCCTCCATTGTATGGGATGCCGTAGGAATCAGTCTTAACAGAATCAATCCCTTTGGTATAACTGGATATACAACGATAGAACAGAATATCTTATGAGTCTCTCTCAAATCATAAACCAAATGCGTAGCTTCTATAACAGAGCCATGCATATACACAGGTGTTACACAAGAGTTTGTCGCTCCAATGTCGAATCCATTTTTTTTAAGACCAGCTTGCAAAGCGTCAACATTTTCCCAAAGTTTATCTTTCATACCTGGGTTTTCTTGTAGCATGTGCAAACGTTTCAATGCACCTTCTACGATAGGCATTGGTAGTGACTTTGCAAAGATCTGAGATCGCATGTTATATTTCATGAACTCAACGATCTTAGGCTCAGAAGCTATAAAGGCTCCCATACTTGCCATGGACTTTGCAAATGTTGCAAAGTAAATATCGACTTCATCTTGTACGCCTTGCTCTACACCTGCACCAGATCCACCTTCTCCTAATGTCCCGAAGCCATGTGCATCATCTACCATCAAACGGAATTCATATTTTGATTTAAGTGCAACAATTTCCTTAAGAATTCCTTGCTCTCCTCTCATTCCGAAAACACCTTCAGAAATAACCAAAATAGCACCCCCTGTAGCTTGGGTCATTTTAGTAGCTCTCTTAAGACATCTTTCAAGACTCTCTTCATCATTATGCTCAAAAGCAAATCGCTTTCCAAGATGCATTCTAACTCCATCAATGATACAAGCATGGCATCCCGCATCATACACAATGATATCTCTTCTATCAGTGATACAATCGATCGCTGACATAATTCCTTGATATCCGAAATTAAGGAGTACTGCAGAAGGTTTGTTTACAAATGCTGCCAGCTCGTTTTCAAGCTGCTCGTGCATTTCGGTATTTCCAGACATCATTCTGGAACCCATAGGATAGGCAAGACCCCATTTTTTTGCTGCCTCTGCATCTGTTTTACGAATCTCTGGATGATTTCCTAGACCTAGGTAATTATTGACAGACCAAACGATGACTTCTTCACCATTGAATTTCATTCTTGATCCTAACTCGCCTTCTAGTTTTGGAAAGATGTAATATCCTTCTGCGACATCAGCATATTGTCCTAGTGGTCCAGGGTTACTTTTTAACTTTTCAAATAAATCCATACCTTTTTGATTATAGGTGAATAATTTTTGCGGCTTCTCAGCCTTTTTGTTTGATATAAAATTAGAACGCCAAGTCGCACCAAAATTGGTGGTCCTGTACGTATTAATGTGTTCAATTTCTTCTGCGGAAGATAAGAAGCCTTGTTCTTTCATCCAGTCTTCATTGTAGATCTTGGTTAGGTACCTTGAACCATGATCTGGGAAAATTAAGACTACCGTGTCTTTCTCTGTAAATTCTTCTTTGATCTGCAATAATGCTTGCAAAGTTGACCCTGAAGAATATCCTACAAAAATAGCTTCCTTATCTGCCAAGGACCTTGCTGCAAAAGCAGAATCCTTATCGTTTACTTTTATAAATCGGTCTATAATGTCGAAATCTACATTTTTGGGAATAATTGTTTTTCCTAAACCTTCGACTTTGTATGATTTGATTTTACTTTCATCAAACTCTCTTGTATGAAAATAATGTTTTAAAACCGAACCATCTGCATCAACCGCGATGATTTGTATTGCAGCATTTTTTTCTTTCAAATATCTAGCTGTTCCCGAAATCGTTCCTCCTGTTCCTGCACATGCAATCAGATGCGTTATTTTTCCATTGGTTTGTTGCCAAATCTCTGGACCTGTGGAATAATAATGGGCATCTCCATTATCCAGGTTAAAATTTTGATTTATGTAATAAGAATCGGGAATTTCTTTACTCAGTCTAACAGCTTGGCTATAATAAGATCTAGGATCTTCTGGTTTTACTTTCGCTGGACAAACGATGACCTCAGCGCCCATGGATTTCAAAAGACTTATTTTTTGAGGAGAAGACTTGTCAGTTATTGTAAGTATACATTTATATCCTTTCACTTTGCAAACAATGGCCAAACCAAGTCCAGTGTTGCCAGAGGTTGCTTCTATTATGGTGTCTCCCTTCTTTATCAAGCCTTGTCTTTCTGCCCGGCTCACCATATAATCAGCTACTCTATCTTTAGCTGATTGGCCTGGATTAAAACATTCCAGCTTACCTAGCACCATAGCACGACAGCCTTCTTTGGCAGCATTTAGCTTAACTAATGGAGTATTTCCAATAGTTTGGAGGATGTTGTCGTATATCATAAATGTTCGTTCAATCCTTTCTTAATATACAAATAGCTCATTCTCAGTAAACTGACCATTGAATAGTATATCAGAAAGATTTAAGTTACAAAAGTAATTCCTATTTGCTATTAAAAAGAATGATTAGAGGTTTAATTTTCTATCTATAAACTTTTGAAGATGTGGACAATAGCATTATAATTAATTCTTCTAACGAATTAAAATTCAACAAATTCCATTTATAATTTATTTTTTCCTAAAATATCCCCAATTTGAGGCTATTATAAGTTGAAATGAATCCTCTTAAACGGGATTGTTAATTCTGACAAAAGTGAAATTGCAAATGCAATAAATGGCAAATAAAATTCTGTTAAAAGCAAGGCTTATTTTAATCCACAAAGGCAAGGTCTTGTTAATGAAGCAAAAAAATTCCAACGGTGGTAACTATACCTTAGTTGGAGGTACTGTTGAGGATTATGAATTTGCTAAACTTTCATTGGTGAGAGAAAGTAAAGAAGAGACGGGTATCAAACTTTTTGAAAAAGATCTAAAATTAGTGCACACTTTGCATAAGAAAAAAGGAGCCTTTACTAGGATCGTCCTTTATTTTGAAACAGATGCATGGAAAGGCAAACCCATTGCTCAAGAAACTTGGAAATTTAAGCGAGTTGCTTGGTTTGACCTAGAACGTCTTCCTGTTGAATTGTCTCCTACAGTCAAACATGTTTTATCTTTGTATAAGAAAGGAATAAAGTATTCGGAATATAGTGTTTGATCTCTTCAAACGGTCAAATAGGGGTATATTCAGAAGTAAGGTAAAAAACGCTAGAGGCGTGACATTATTATAGCCAGTGTGTAAACACTGGGTAGAGGAAATGAGCTGAATTCATTGCTTACGCGGTTTTCCAGCCCTTTCAGCTAGAAACGAGGTAAACAATTTAAGTTACACAATTATCAGAAGTTGATTTTCAATAATTTAAGTTTTATCTGACCTTCCCAACTTAAATGCTTCACATAAAAAAGCCTCGTTCTAAATGAATAGAACGAGGCTTTTTTTATTTCTTGTAAAAGAATACTATTAATATTCTTGTGGTGACGATGTCATTTTAGCAGCAGTCTTAGTAGACTTAGCTCCGTTACCTTTCTTACAACAAGCAGCTTTAGAACCTTTAGCACAAGCTTTAGTTTCGTTAGAAACACCAGTTGCTTTTGCTTTAGAACATTTCTTAGCACACTTCTTAGAACATTCTTTCTTAGCATTTGTAGTAGAAGCTTCTTGTGAAACCTCAGCAACATTTACAAATTGTTTTGCCTTGTCGTCATATCTTACTTCTGTTTGAGTTACTTTTCCTGAAGCAGGACAAGTAGATGATTTGTAGTAAGAGATTTTTCCAGACTTCTCACAAACTTTCTTTTCAATACTAGCATCCAAAGATGCGCTAGTAGCAGCTGCAGCAGCTGTTTTTGCACAACAAGATTTCTTATTAGCGCCTGCTGTCTTAGAACATTGAGCTGAAAGGAATCCAACCATCCCAAACATCGCTACAAACAAAATTAACTTTTTCATATACACGTTTTTTTAAATTTTAATTATTAACTCAAAAATATAGCATTATAACAGGAATAACAAAGGCAAAAGTACAATTATGATTAATTTAACTTTTATTTGACAAATTGTCCTAATTGCCTGTTATCAGTATTAACTTTTTAGTGAAATGGGCATCCTCAGAGGTCATTCTCATTATATAGGTACCCGAATTAAATGACGATAAATTGATATTTATATCCTCCTCATCATCTTTAATCAATTGTTTTATTTCAAATACCTTTTTCCCACTCAAATCATGTAATTCAAATACAACTACTTGATTTTCAAAAACTTCTGAATTTTTTATGTTTATTTGGCCAGTAGTTGGATTTGGGTATATCTCAGGTACCGCTTCCAAACCTATATTTTGATTGCTAGTTAGATTTAGATCACAAATATAACCTGCACCACTGCTTAATGGAAACCTTTCATCTGCTAATATTTGATTCATTTTAATACCCTGACCTTTTGAAAACATATACATACATGGATCATCAACATAATCCATAAAATTCATTGACATATCGATTGTACCACAGGAATATTGAGGCCCATTTGGACAGCCAAAATATGGGCCAGCACAATTAGGTGTATCAGCAATCCCATCATCTGAACTGCAGCTTTCTATTTCTCCCCAAGGGTGTTGAAGGCCTAAATAATGCCCAACTTCATGTGTTGCGGTTCTACCTTTAATGTATGAACCGTTGTTGCCAAATTTATCCGTATCGATGACAACGCCATCTTTAGATGAATTTAAGATTGAAGGAATTGGAAGATAAGAGTAGCCTAAGATTCCCGGAGTTGGAATTTGGACGACCCAAATGTTTAAAAACTTGATCGGATTCCAACTGGTTGCTGGTTTTATAACATCTTCTATATAGCTAACATCTGGTATGTTGTTGTATTTAATGCGATTTACACCATTATGCGGATCGCCATTTGGCATTTTAGTGATTAAGCAAAATTGGATATTTGTTGGACCTGCATCATTTATAAAATGATCAGGAATATGCTGCCTATCTGTATTTCTAAATCCAAAATCATCATTTAATATTTCGATTTGTTCTAGCACCTTTGTCATGCTTATATTAGAACCAGAGCCTACTGCTTCTCCTGAATGAATGACATGAACAACTACTGGTATTGTGATGACATCTCTTCTAAAGCTAGAGTAATTCTCAGGTTTAACCTGATATTGTTTTTTGTATTCTTGATATTCCTTTCTGATCTCTGGATTCTTATCCATCAAGCTTTTCAGTAATTGATCAGTAAAACATTCTCCTTTCAGATGCTCGTCTTGCTGCGCATTTACTATAAGCAAATTAAAACACATGAAAAGTAAAGGAAGGAAAGATTTAAGCATTAAATTTATTTCAAACTTAGGTTCTTACAAAATTAAAAGGTTTTACCTTGGCAAGGTAAATAATATTACTAAATGTCTACAAATATCAAACCTATTAAGAAAGTGCTGATAATCAGATTTAGCTCTATTGGTGATATTATCCTTACTACACCTATAATACGGTCTTTGTTCAACAAGAGTGCCGTAAACGTTCATTATTTGGTCAAAAAGCAATTTGCTGACATTTTAAAAGGCAATCCGTATTTAGAAAAAGTTTACAGTTTTGAAAAAGAACCTCAAGAAATTTTACAAGAACTAAAAAACGAGTCTTATGACCATATTATTGACTTACACAAAAATATAAGGTCAAAAAGATTGCTTGCCCAACTTAAGCGACCTTCCAGCAATTTTCCAAAATTAAACATCGAAAAATGGCTATATGTGAACTTTAAGGTAAATAAAATGCCCGATATACATATAGTGGATAGATATTTCAAAGCAGGGGAAGCATTAAAGTTGACAAATGATCTAGAAGGTTTAGATTATTTTATACCTGAAGCTGATAAAGTTGATCTTTCAAAATACAGCTTGAGCAGCAATAAGTACATAGTTGTTGGGATCGGAGCGGCGCATAACACCAAGCGGATGCCATTGGAAAAGATGAAAACACTTTTATCTAATTTAAATGAACAAGTAGTTTTGATTGGAGGCCCAAAAGAAAAGGCATTTGGAGACCAATTGGTAAAAGAAAACGTGATTAATTTGGCAGGTAGTCTTAATTTAAACCAATCCGCCTACATCATAAAACAATGCAGATTGATTATTTGCCCCGATACCGGCATCATGCACATGGCGGCAGCACTCAAGAAAAGCATCATCTCCTTATGGGGAAATACAGTCCCTGAATTTGGCATGTATCCATATTTTGGAAAACATGAGGTACCTCAGTTTATTTCAGAAGTTAATGGACTGTCCTGTAGGCCATGTTCTAAAATTGGCTTTAAGTCCTGTCCAAAGAAGCATTTTGACTGCATGAATCAACAAAATATGGAAGAAATCAAATCGTTTGTTGAAAAGAGCAAAGTATAGCCATAGAATTATCAATTGCTTGAAGCAATTGATAAGCATTGGTCAATCTTGCAGAGTCCAATAAGAAATTAGTAATTTATTTAATAAAATACCTATCTTTCCTCTTCTTTAAACCATAGATTAGATGAATTTATATCGACTTTTTACTCTGGTCCTTACTTTATTCTTTTGCATAAGCATTAGTGCACAGGATCGACATTTTACTCAATTCAATCTCTCTCCATTAACTTTAAATCCTGCTTTTACTGGAGCATTTGAAGGTACTGCAAGAATAGGGGGGATTTTTAGAGATCAATCTCCCGGACTTGGCAATTTGTACAATACACCTTCCTTTTACATTGATGCTCCAATTTTAAATGTGAGAAAAAGAGATTGGTTAGGAGTAGGAGGATCTTTTTATAGTGATAATGCAGGAGATTTTCTTTCTACAAACTTTTTTCACATAGCTGCTGCCTATCACTTGGCATTGGACAAAAAAAGAAAAAATGTTCTTTCCTTGGGTGTATCAGGAGGTAGCATCAATCAGAGGTTCGATGAGACAAATGGGACTCAAGCAATTTGGGGTGATTATGATCCATCAAGTGGAGCAGGCCAAGGAATTGAAGGCTTGAGTTTTGTAAATCCTGCCAGTATGTTGGATATAAATGCTGGAATTCTTCTTAAAGCTCAAATGAATAAAGCAACCAATATTAATATTGGTTTTTCAATAAACCATTTATGGAAAGTTGATTCGACAAATATCAGTTTATTTCAAGATGAAATAGAAAATATCAAACTCCCAACTCTTTTTTCATTTCATGGAGAGTATAATGTTGATCTCAACAAACAATGGATCATGAGTCCATCATTTCTTTTTCAAAGAGTAGCCAATCACAATGAAGGCGTCATTCAAGTTTTATTGGGGTATAGATTGTTAAAAAGAGAGATAAGAAAAAATGGTAAGAAAGGTAAATTGTTAAAAGATCCAGAAGCACCCATCGTACGGTTTGGGTTAGGTTATAGACTTGGAGATGCAGCTCAAGTCTTACTGGGTTATCATTGGAAAAGTTTTAAGGTTGGTTTTGCTTATGACCTAACCTTGTCTGGTCTTGCTGATGCCAATAGTGGAAATGGAGCTTTTGAAATTGGAGCTTCTTACATTATTAAAGTCTTTAAAAAACCGCAAGTAGATCCAGTAATCCTTTGCCCTAAATTTTAAAAAAAACATAAAGCTGATTGAAATGAAAAATATAGCCATCCTCGTATTTATCTTTGCTTTCTCTGTGACTGGTTTTGCACAACCTTTAAACAAGTCTACCTCAGACTCCATGAGAAGACTTGGTGAAGAATTGTTTGAGCTAGGTGATTATTACAATGCCTTAGAGCAGTTTAGTGAAAGCTACAAGGAAGACAGAGACCCAGAAATAGGTCATAAAATTGCTGTTTGCAGTTACAAACTTAGAAAGTATGAAGCAGCTGCAAAGCGCTTTAAGGTTGTATTCAAAAAAGATAAAGAAGGAATTTACGAAGGAGATAGATACATCTATGCGGATGCCCTTAAAAGAACAGGGGATTATGACCTTGCCATCGAAGAGTTTCAAAAATGCCTTGGGTCTGAAGATGATATGGATAAACAAATCTTGATTCAAAACCAGATTACTGGTGCAGAAATGGCTAAAGATGCTTTAGAGACTTTAGGACTATCTGTTGAAAGAATTGATAAAAATATAAACTCAAAGCAGTCTGAATATTCTGCTGTTTATGATGTTGATGGGGAAACAATGTATTACGCATCTTTAAATAATAATAAGGTCATTGTCCTTGACGGAAAT
>CALIIW010000160.1 GCA_938018185.1 uncultured Saprospiraceae bacterium | reverse complement strand
GAAACGGTAATTACCGTGCCTGAAAAGACAAGAGCTACAAATCTTAATAACTTGCATTATACAGTGCAAAGAGGAGATACTTTATACAGAATATCGAAGAAATTTGACCGCCCAGTGAATGAAATTAAAGAAAAAAATGGATTAGCTTCCAATCATCTTAATATAGGTCAAATTCTTATTGTAAATTAGTGCTTTAAACTAATTTATTATGAGACGTATTTTTCTATTTTTAGGATTGAATCTATTATTGATTTTTTGTCTACAGGCACAAGGCACCGTATTTTCTGTAAAGGGTGGGGCGACTTTAGGCTTTCAGAAATGGAATAATAGTAATTCCGAGGCACTCATTAGGTATCATGGTATCTTTGCAGTAGAATCTTATAGTCCAGATACCCCTTTTGCACTTTTTGCTCAAACAGGTTATCATGTTAGAGGGGGAGCTACTAGAATTAATGGTGGAACCTATAACGACCCAAATGGAGGTTTTTTTGATTTCAATACAACTTCTTATCCTTACGAATTCAGAAATGTATCCTTAGCATTAGGTGCAAAGCAAAAGCTTCCTTTGGGGAACTTAGATGCTTATTATCTACTTGGCGTTAGGGGAGAATATACCATCAATACCAATTTAGATGAATACCATCCGGTAGATGATCAGTTTCCACAATTTTCATTAATCCATCCTTTTGATGAATTGACAAGACATTGGCAATATGGAGTTATTGTTGGAGGAGGGATTGAGTTTATGTTTTCTGAACTGATAGGCGGTCTTATTGAACTGACAATCAACCCTGATCTTTCTCAGCAATATTTTCAAGCTGAAACTTTCTATCGTGATCCTTTTACTGGAAACGACAGGACGCTCGCTGCAAGAGAGATTAGAAACGTTACGATAGAATTAACAGCTGGTTTTAGATTTTATCGGATTGTGGAATATGTTGATTTTGTATTTTAGCAGCCTTTAGCCTTTAGCCTTTAGTCTTTAGCTTTTTGCTGTTAACCATTGGCTAATTCTCCGTGCCTGATATGGTTCTTCGTGCCTGATGTAGGTTGACCGTTTTTCAATTAATTAAAGATTGCATTTTTACTTGTCGGTCGTATCAATGTTGCTAATGTAGTTAATTTATTTTCAAAATCTCTAATAAGGTACTTTTGTTAAGCCAACAACAAACAACCCTCCTCACACCCGAATCACTTTTTCATCCGCAATGACAAAAACGAAATCTTCTTTTTTGGCAGAGATTGTAAAGGTTCCTGTGAACTCGCCAAAGGCAGGTAAGATGCCTTGCTGTTCTCCAAAATAGAAACATGGTAGTCTCAGGCTTTGTCTACCTTTTCCGTTTAGTCTAACAGAAGGGTGGATGTGTCCGCAAAGATTAAACAAACCTTTTGGTACTTTTTCGAGTGGATGATGGGTAAAAATAAATGGACCAATGACTCTGCCTTCTTCATATAAATTTAGGTTTGCTTCTGCGTACGTTTCTAAATCTAGGATGTCATGATTTCCAATAACAAGGTCAAAAATGATGTGCTTGAATTGCTTGCATAAATAAATAAAATCCTCCCAGCAATTATTTAAATCAGAATGAAAGAGATCACCTAGTATCAAAACCTTTTCGGGTTTGAGATCTAATAGTAAGGCCATGAACTTGTCAAAATTACTTTGCTTAACATCTTGTGGTACAGGTATGCCTGCCTTTCGAAAATGGGAAGCTTTACCTAAGTGAAGATCTGCTATTAAGAGGGTCTTTTCCTCTTTCCAGTAAATTCCTTTGAAAGGGTGTAGAATAAAATTTTGCTTTTGAAGCAGGAATTCATGCATGTGCGAAAATAGGAAATTATGTGTTGGAGAGAGGATGGATTTTGGATTGAAATTTTTTTTGGGTGGAAAAAAATTAGCTAAAGTAATATTGCAATATTACGTGTGAAATCCGCTTACTCCTCCCAAAAGTCAGACTTCAGAATTTGACTACCAAACGGCAAAACATCAACAACAACTTTCATTTTCATTAATAATTACCTAAGTTTAGATTAATAATTCGGGTTTCTGAATTGTCGTAAACTAGATCATAATTACTGCTTATGCCAAAGACGCCATCAAAAAAGTTGTTTGACTTGGTTAAATCACTGAGTTCAGCGGAGAAAAGATACTTCAAGGTGTTTGTTTCTAAGAAGAATGATTCTAAAAACAAATACGTCACCTTATTCGATGCCATCGAAAGTCAAACTACTTTTGATGACGAAGCTTTGATTAAATCTATTTATGGTGATGCAAAGATTCAAAGTCGTAAATATTCGGAACTTAAGGCTTACCTGTTTGACCTCATTCTTAAATGTCTTCAGGCCTACGATGAAAAATCTTCTGTTGTCACTCAGATCTCTAATATGCTGGGAAATGTGCAGGTTCTTTTCAAAAGAGGGCATTTTGAAGACTGTAAGGATGTGCTCAAGAAGACAAAAAAAATAGCTTTGAAATATGAGGAGTTTTCTCAATTGTATGAAATTTTGCAATGGGAAAAATGGCTGGCACATACGACCATAGATATAGACTTTTTAGACAATCAACTAGATCGAATAGAAGATGAGGAGAAGCAATATTTACAACAGTTGAATAACCTGGCTGCCTATAGAAATCTGTTTTTGAAACTGTATTTGTCTTTAAAAAAGAATGCTGCGGATGAAGATTTATTTAATTTTATAGAAAGCAATAGCCTGGTAAAAAAGTTAGAATTCAAGTCTCATCGGGCTAAAGTTTTACATTTTAGAGTTAAATCACTTTTGGCTTATGCAAGAGAAAATGTAGAGGAGTTTTATATATATAATAAGGAATTGATCACAGAAATGGAGTCACAACCTCACTTTCTAAATGAAAATGTGTCCGAATATATATCTTCTTTAAGCAACTACTGTATGAGTTGTAAATTGACAAAGCATTATGAAGAGTTGGAAATTGCTTTAGAAAAATTCAAATCCATCAAGACCTTAAATTATGATGATGAATTGAAAGTACATAGACAATATTATCAAATACTTTTTTCTATGTGCATTTTAAATGGAAATTTTGAAAAGGCAAAAATTGCCCTTAAGGATCACTTTGCTAAAGTCGAAAAATTTGATGCCAATCTATTTGAGCGAAAAACATTTTATTTCTATTACTCCTATATTTATTTCGGTTGCGAAGATTACGAGCAGGCACTAGTCTATTTGAATGTATGGTTAGATCTGCCTAAAACAGTAGAGCGACCTTACTATAAAATGTTGGCTCGAATATTCAATCTAGTCTTGCACTACGAGATGAAAAATAACCTATTGTTAGAATCATTATTAAGATCAACTTACAGGTTCTTGAAAAAGGAAAATCAACTGCATGAGATAGAGCGTGCCTTCTTGACCTTTATCAGAAACTCCTTAAAAGTTGCCAATAAATCAGAGTTGAATGATCAGTTAGTTCAATTAAAAGTAAATTTGGAAAAAATAAATGATGGAAAACCAGCTAGGATTGGTCAGTTTGATCTTTCTGCTTGGGTAGAATCAAAATTAGAGAATAGATCTTTTGCGGAAGTGGTGCAATCAAGGTTTGTTGAGGCAAGCTAAATTTATTGAGTTGAAGATGATATTTTCAGGAAAAAAATAAAAAAGAGGGTGAGGGGCAGGAATATTATTTTCTTAAGTCCATAAAAAAAGGCGTGAACAAATTCTGTTCACGCCTTTTCGGTTTTAAAAACCTTCATTGGTAATATCTTTGCTTCTTGATCTTATATCAATATCATCATCTATAATTCCGCCGCCTCTTGTCCACCAGAATGAAGACCCTTTTCTACGTGGAATATAGTAGCCTCCTTTGGTGTTTAATTGTTGCTTGTCGTCGAGCTTTGTTGCTTTGTTGCCTAGCTCTTCGAGATTCATCTTTTTCTTAGCCATAACACCTAATTTTGTAGTGAGTTAATAAATAAGATACTCTTATTTGTATACCGTTTTAAAATATTGAGAAGGTTCAAATAACATTCTCAGCAATTATTAATTCGGTTATTTGTCCAATTACCTTATTAATACCTTGATTTATTATAAATATAAGCAATTTTATGGCCCCACATTGACAAAAATTGGTCATAAGTCAGATTTCTGATTTTTTGCGAAGCTGGGAGATGCTCCGCCAGACGAGTTCTGATTCATATCCTCTTGAAAGAGCATACTTCCCTGTTTTCTGGAATAAATTGTAATCCCAGTCCTCTTTAGGGCCCATTTTCTTCAAAATTAAGGCTTCTAAAACTTCTTCATACTCGAACTCATCTATTTCGGTCATTGCCTTTTTAATGCAGTAAGCCGAGATTTTTTTCATCTTAAGATTGGTTTTAATCTTATACCTGCCCCATTTTTTCATTCTGAACTTGCCTCTAGCATAAGATCTTGCAAATCGTTCTTCATTCAGAAAATCATCTTTGATCAGATCAGCGATCACTTCTTCGAGGGTATCTCCATAAACACCCATGTCTAGCAATTTGCTTCGCACTTCATAATGGCAACGGTCCTGGTAAGCACAATAGTGCTGAAGTTTTTTTAGAGCCATGTCAAATGTTAGGTATCCTTTTTTTGCCAAGGGTTTTTGTTTTGGGTAAAGATAGTTCAAGTTTTATTCATATGTAAAGTGTACATGAATAATATAAATGACTGTCAAGAAATGGTGAAAGGTTTCGTTTTTATTGCTTAAAAGTCAATTGTTTTCATTCACTTATTAAGCCGATAAAATCACATATTAATTATATGCAGTCCTTGTCCAACTATGAAACTAAATTGCCAGTGAAATCTAATTTGAAATAGTGCTAGAAGTATTGAAGCATTAATAAAAATAAATATTATGCAATTTAAAATTCAAACATTTCTGATTACTGCATTCTTATTCTTTGGGATAAACCAATGTTTCGCTCAAGTGATCGTATCAGAAAATAAAAAGGTAGGCGTCGGTCAAGAAAATTTAAATGCTGCCAAAATGAGTATATATAATAATGAATGGGATTATGGACTGAGGGTTGATAATCTTACTGACACAAACAATAGTAAGTTTTCAATATTAAATACCACTAATGATATCGGGACTGGAGCGAAATATGGAATTCACAATACAATCTCTCAAAACGCCTCTGCAAATAAAGAATCTGTTGGGATTCTAAATTATGTAAATGCATATGGATCTACCGCTGCTAGAGGAATTGGTGTTAATAATATAGTTAGATACGGTGATGGTAGGAAATATGGTATTTTCAATACGGTGCATCAAAGTTCAACCACAAACTTACAATCATATGGTCTGTATAATTCAATGATACCAAGTGGAGGAGATAGTTATGGCGTATATACTAATATTAATCGACAAGGAAGTAGTAAAAGAGCTTATGGTGTTTATAGTTTTATAAGAGATCTCAAGACTTCAACAAATCAAAGAAACTATGGGACTTATTCAAGAATAGATCATGAAGGGTTCATCGACAATTATGGAGGGTACATTTATATGAATTCAAAAGGCCTGGCTGCAAGTGGCCATAATGGTAAAACTTATGGTTTGTATGTCTTGGTAGCAGGGGCTGGAGATACTGAAAGGATAGGTGTGTATTCATCTGTTAATAGCGCTGACGGCTACGCCGGTAAATTTGTTGGTGATGTCCATATTAGTGGAACATTGACCAATCCTTCTGATGAAAAGTTGAAAGCAAATATAAAACCGATAGGAGGAGCAATGGAAATTGTAAATGCCTTACAACCTAAAAGTTATAATTACAAGAAGATTGAGGGGCAAGGAAATGATAGCAATACTTTGAGATTCGGTTTTTTAGCTGGAGAATTAAAAGAAGTTTTGCCAAATCTTGTTCATGATATTGAAGGGGCGGAAACACCTATAGTTTCAAATGAGATTAATGCAATTACAAGCAATAAAAAGGAAGGTGAAATTGGAAATCTACAAGAAGAAAAATATAAGAAGGAAGAAGACTACCAAGCGATAAACTACATTGACATTATTCCAGTTTTAGCTCAAGCGATTAAGGAGCAGCAAGTAGAGATAGAAAACTTGAAGGCTCAACAAGATAGTGAATTGGAAAGCTTAAAAAATGCTATTCAAATTCTTCAGAAAGAAGTAGCAGTTCTTAAAAAACAATAAAACAAAGATATGAAATATCTATTGAGCTTAATGGTTGTGGTATTTTTGTGCCTGAACGCAAAAGCAGAATTACAATATTATGATTCGAAATGTACGGATGATCAAGTGACCATTATAAATGGAAGTAGTTTGATTTCGTGGGGAACTATTTATCCTGATAAAATCACTTTAAATAAAATTAAATCAGGAAATAATGGCTACATAGAGTTTCAAATAGAAGATACTGATTTAGTGGAAGTGTCCTTAACTGATGAAAGTAACTCAGTAAGTAAATTTGGGTTTAAATTTAAAGCTAACGGTGAAGCGGTTATTCAGAATGCTAGCATAGAGTTGACTGGGATTCCTCAAATTACTTACGTTTATGCAGATGTTTTTAAAGTAGAAAAATGTAATGGACAGGTCTGCTATTACAAAAATAATAATCTACTGTATTGTCATTGTTTAGATGATATTTCTACAGTATTTGTTCATACCACCGATGTGACTACAGCATCGAATACAAGATTAAAATTAGAGTTTGAATCTGATTCAGGCTGTGCTCCTTCAGGTCGATTGGCTTTAGTAAAGGCTGCTAATGAGACGGGTTTGAAAAAATTGCAAGTACCTAAAGAGCTTTCTATGCATAAGGTAGTGTTAGCCAATGTGTACACGCTAAAAGGAAGGCCAATTAAACAATTTAGAATTAGAATTAATAAGGAAGGTGAGGTTTCGAGCAATCATGACTTACAAAGATATTACGATAAAAAATATAAGATAGTGTTTAAGGAAATAAAATAAAAAATAACTTTTGACTCAAATAACTTTCATAAAATATTTAATAATTAAGTTCATTATTTTGATAGCTGTCAACAATAATTTAACCGCTCAAGTTGGGTTTAAACTGTCTTCGGATCCAAGTTTGATCAATGGTAACTTGTCTATGGACGGTTTGGTTTTGCAAATCCATAACAACTCAAATTTTAATGGGGAGTGTGTGTTCAAAATTTATTCTGACAGATTTCAGCAAAATGAAATTGCTGTTTCGAAAACAATAATAATTAATAGTGCTATACATAGTTTTGATCTAAATGAAATTTTTTCTGATGCAAAATTTCCTTGGCAAGACCTAGATATAAAAACAGTTTGTTTTCAACTGGTAACTAACAAACAAAACTTACCACTTGGGATTTCTTGTTTTGAAATTATACCCTACGTTAAATCCCAAAAAGAAAAATTGTCCAATGAAAAAATCGAACAAGTAAAAAAGCATCTTGATGTAAATCTAAGTTATCAATATGAATCCTGGCCAGCAATCGACAATTCCATAGATCGGCATATTTTAGACTATAATGGCGAAGTCAATGTAAAAGAAATACCTTTTAAGTTTCAAGGTTATGTGCAATCTAGCAAGGATCCATTTTTTGATCATAGTTTTTCAAATGGGAGAGTATTTTTTGACCTTAATGAATGGAAAGAAAATGTGATGAAAAATTTGAGACCAAAGCTTGAATCAAAACTTGACAGTTTGCTAAAAGATTACCCTGCCTTTGACTTGTATAAATCAAGAGGAGCCTACATTGAAAAACTATTAAATGATCCTTCCTATTTGTCAGATATTAAAGACTTAGATGGATTAGAAACTTTAGCTAGTGATTTAGGGATTGATACAAGCATTCCTTTGGAAAAAACAAAAGAGGTATTAGAACAAAAGCTAAAAAATGAAGTGGATAAATTAAAGAACAATTCTTCGGAATTGGGAGGACAACAATTAGATTCTCTTAATCAAATTGTAAATGATCTTGAATCAAAGTTAGTTGAAATAGAAAAATATAATGTTTTAGTATCTAAGGAAAAGGCTTATGAAAATTTAAAAAGTCTAAAATCAGAAGCTGATGCTTATATAGGAAAAGCCGAAACTGTAAGAAAGGATTACGAATCTAAAGTTGATTCAATTCTTTCAGATCCTTCTAAAGTGAATGGTCTGTTAAAAGAGCATGGCATTGGAAACGATTTGGTTTATTTGACTAATCACATTTCAAACTTTGAACTTGGAACTATTCAACCAAATTATTCTGAGTTGGTACTTCAAAACAGTTTTTTAAGAGGAATCAATTTGGGTGTCGATTTTAAAAAGTTTAATGTATCTGGGTTTTATGGAAAATCAAATAGTAGAAATAGATTAATTTCTGCAGACTCTAGTTTTAATCTTAATAAAATTATAGGGTTGAAAATTGCTTATGACTTGAACAAAAGGCAAACAAGTAGTTTCTTTTTTATAAGCAATTTACCTTTTCAAATTAATGAAAATTATAAAACAACAAATGTCATTGGGTATAATGGTAAAGCTGAATTCACTAAAAACCAATCTGTTTCTATCGACTTTGCTTTAAATGAACCCTTTAAAAATAGGCAGTCACAAACAAGTAGATTTGGAGAGAATGCTGCATTTGCTCTTGACTATAAATTAGATTCTAGGGATTCTAAATTTTCAACATCCATTCAGTCAGCATTTTTTGGGCCAACATACGAAGATATTGATAATCCTTTTTTGATAAATAACTCAATTGAATTTAATAGTTCTATATCCTATGAAGTATTCAAAGGAATTAATTTTGGGTTAAATAGTTTTTTCCAGAAAAATGAGGTGTTTGAAAATATAGAACAACAAAATAGGAGTATTTTTTCAAATGGGTTGTCAATCTCTTTGGCTAAAGAAAAGCTTCCTTTTGTAAATTATGTGTACAATTTTTTGGAAAGTGATCTGCAAGATTTTAGTATCACAAGTCATCTGCATAGTTTAAATGTAGCAAAAGCATTTAAAATTCAAGATGTATCCTTGCAAATATTTACACATGCTAATTTAATAAATAATATTTCAAACACTGATAGTTTAGCTAATTCAAATTTGAATTTAATGACCAGTCTAGAAATAATATGGTCTGAAAAATTTAGAACAACATTTACTTACAACAAACAAGAATTCAATTCTTATTTACAAAAAGAAGTGCAAGAGAATTTAATATTGAAACTGCCTATGAGCTTTAATAATGTAAATGTAAGTCCAGGATTTCAATATATCAAGAACGCGGATAAATATGAATGTGGCTTCAGCTTAGAAGCCCTTATTAGAATTTGGGAGGATTTAAATGTTTCGGCAAATGCAAACTCCCATTCTTTCTATTCATACTTGGATGATGATCTCAATGTTAATACAATTTATACACCAGAAATTAGTTTGAGACTGAATTATCGATTTTAAAAAGGACAATATAATGGATATGAAAAAAATACAAATTACATGCTTATTTATTTTTGGATTCTTTATTTGCGGATTTGCGCAAAATGTTCAATTAAACTTATTGCCTTTTAATTCCAAAGCCAATGATCCAAGTTTAATTCAGCTGATTCAGTTTCAATTAAATAATTCCTCAAGCGCTTCTAATGTTTATATTCAAGTAAGTATAAGTAGTAATATAGGGTCAGTAATATTGAGAACTCCGATCATTAATATAGAAGAGGGGTTGAATAATTCTTATGCTTTAGTAGGTGTGAATGGTTCGAAGTTAAATATTGTTCAGGCTTCTCCGGAATTTAATAATGTCCTGAATCCAAGTTATACATTTCCTTCTGGAAACTATAATTATTGTGTAGAAGTATTGGATATGGAAAGAGTGCCGATTGCAAAAGCATGTAATTCTTTTCAACATGAAAATAGACAATCATTATTATTGGTTTATCCCTTTCATAAACAACAGCTAGAAGAACAGTTTCCGGTTTTCTCTTGGACGTCTGTTTTTTCCAATATGAATAGTGACGTTCGATTTAAAATAAAATGGGTAGAGAGAAGCAAACCTTTTGAAAGAAATGTAACTAATCTAAATGCAGAAAAAGAATTTCATAAGATCCATGAGGTTAAAGAAAATTTTCTTTCTTACAATACTCAACACCCTTCCTTTGATAAGTCAAAATATTATTACTGGCAAGTAGAAGCCTATTCAGGATTAAGCTTGATTGCGAGTAGCCAGGTTTGGGAATTTAGTTTTAAGAATGAGAGGAGCGTAGGAACGGGTGATTTCCATTTTGTTAAAGTTGATTCAGAATCAAAAAAGGACTTGCATGTGTTTTCCGGCGATTCTGTAAACTTTGAATGGGTGAACAAATACAATGATTATCATCCTTATGTAAAGATTTTTTCTGAAGATGGCTTGTTGGTTCATTCACAGGTTCAAATACCATTTGAATCTTTGGCTTCTGGAGTTTTATATTTTAAGATAGCCACCGCTAATGCAAATATTCAGGATAATAAAGTTTACACCTTGCATTTGGAAGGTCCAAGAAAAGATTATAAAATCAAATTTAAAAGAGTGCCATGATGAAAACTAAAATTCAATTGTTCATTACAGTGATAATCCTTTCGATTTTTTCAATGGGCTTTATCTATTTGAACAACAAGATCAAGAAAAAAGTAGCTGTAATCAATATACAGGATACTTACAAATCCTTTGAAATGACGAAAGTAATGAGTCGAAAATTTAAAAGTTTGACTTATGATTCAACTCATAAAGTTGATTCCTTAAATATGGTTTTAGAGGGTTATGGCAAAATTGCTGAGGAAGACAGAAATGCAAATGAGATTTCTAAGATTCTACATGAAGCAGAATGGCATCAAAAAGATAAAGATAACGTCAAGTATGAACTGGAACAACAGATCTGGAAACAGTTGAATCAATATTTGATTGAATTTGGCAAGACAAGTGAATATGCACTAATTCATGGTTCTATGAATGAGGGGAGCATTTTGTATGCTGATGAACCTGTAGATATTACAGATGATGTTATTGTATTTGTGAATAATAAATTTAAAGGAATAGAATGAAAAAGTATAAGAACATCTATATGTATTCTATAGGAATAGTAAGCATTCTTTTTGGTCTTTTCTTTTTGCAAAGTGAAAAATACCGAAATGTGATGGAAGATAGTGAATACATCAAAACTAAAACATTCGGAAACTTAGAATTGAGTTTAGAATATAAATCAACAGCGGAAATGCTAAATGAACAACTAAATGATGTAGAAGATGGCAATTCGGTTTCTAAGGGAGAATTAAAGGAATCTTTAGAAGACTATATGTCCTTTAAGTTGAAACTAGAAAACCTAAAAGGAAATGGTATGCTTAAGAATATTGTAAAGACAGTTCCTGAATATCAAGCTTTGATTCAATACCTGTCTTTTGATATGCAAAAGGATCTTTTTTTATGTACAGAAAATGATACGTTACAGTGTTCATTTGCGCACTTCGAAAGGAATTTTGATTTAGCGCCTTATGCAAATATTGGACTAGGGTTTTATAGAACTGGTTTAGGTGAATCAATATGTCAAAATGAAAACTGGAGTGTTTTATTACATGCAGATCGATTTGGCTTGGGCCCACTTTACTTTAGGTTTGATTCTGATAAAGTTTGTGACAATTAACAAAGAAAATCATCAATTATGAACAGAATATTTATTTATAAAAAGATTGCATTGATAATGGCATTTCTTCTGCTCTTTCAGGTTGCTTTTCCTGTGATGAGTTTTGCCTTAACCTCAGGACCAAGTACACCTGAAGTCCAAACTTTTGAGCCAGTAGGCACAACAGAGATGGTTGATTTATTCTCAGGAGATTTTAATTATAACATACCCCTGCTAGAGGTTGGTGGTTACCCCATCAACATTGCTTACCATGCTGGAATAGGAATGGAGCAAGAAGCTTCTTGGGTTGGATTGGGATGGAATATAAATGCCGGCGCCGTCAATAGATCAATGAGAGGGCTTCCGGATGACTTTTCTGGTGAACTAATCAGAAAAGAAACGCATAGGAAGCCAAATCAAACGGTTTCATTTGTAGCATCACCAAAAGTAGAGTTATTAGGTTTGCCTTTGGACTTTAGTGTAGGAATAGGAATAAAGCATAATTCCTATAAAGGTTTGAGCGCCATAGCAAGTGCCAATATAGGATTAGATATTGTAGATTTAGGCGCATTTTCTTTAAATACAAATTTGGGTGTCGATTTAGAAAATGGAATTAGTGTGACTCCAAGTTTAAGTTCATCCTATCAAATTAATAAGAAGAAACATGTTTATGGAGGGTTGAATATAGCTGCGCCTTTTAATTCTAGAGAAGGACTAAGTGAGCTAAGCTTCACTAAAAGTTTTGAAAAAAGCACTTTTGCGAAATCAAAAAATCAAGTATTTAATCCTTCAAGTGGTGTCAGCATAAATAGCACTATGGTGAATTTTAATACACCATCTTACATTACAAAAACCGACTTCGATTCAAAAGCATTTTCTTTTAGTCTTGATCTAAACTTAGGTGCAGAAGTACCAATAACAAATTTTCAAGGGAATATTCATGGCTCTTATAGCAGGCACACCATACTTGGAAATAAGTCTTACCGAGCATTTGGTTATATGAATCAACATTTAGCTAATCCTAGATTAGATCTCTTGGATTTTAATCGAGAAAAAGATGGACCTTATTTTGAAGGAACCAACGTGTTGCCACTAACTAATCTAACAAATGATATTTACAGTATATCAGGTCAAGGAATGGGTGGGGCATTTAGAAGTTTCAAAAACCAACTAAATTATGTATCTGATCCTAGTGTTTTTACAATCAATGAAAGTGCTTCAGCTGGAGCGGATATTGGAATAGTAGGATCACCATTCACTTTTAAAGCAGGTGGAAATTTAGGTTTGCATTTATTGGATTCAAAGTCTGGATTGTGGAGAACTGGAAACAATGCAATTGCTAATTATAATTCCTCCAAGCGACCGGCTAATGAAACTAATGACCCCAAAGGAGACCTTTTTGAAAATACCTACTTTAAACAGATTGGTGAATTGTCATCTGATAAAGGTAGATTCGAAAGTTATGATGGAGAGAACCCTGTTGCCTTTGGAATAACGGAACATAGCCTTGATGCAAATTTGAAAAAGAAAGATGGTTCAATAATTAGCCCATTTCAAGAAGAAAGGGCTCATAGAAACCAATTAACATACGGGAAAACTTTTGAAGAGATTAGAGATGAATATAACATTAAACATGTTTACAACTATTTACCAGGTATAGGTGCGAATGGTGAATTGCTTAAGGATAGCATGAGGCTTACTGCATACCAAGCAGATCTAGATGTATTTGATAATCAGATTTTTGAATATAATGTTTTGAGGGCAGATGGGATGACTTATAAATATGGTCAACCAGCTTTTAATATCCACCAAGAAGATGCCATTTTTAATGTCAATGATGAGATGGCTGGATCAGACAACATTATTACTTATCCCCCAAATCATTTATTTTCTGGCGAGTCGAAAGGGATCGATGATTTTGTGTCAAGAGAAGTTATGCCAGCTTATAGCTATGCTCATTTATTGACTGAAGTATTATCTTCAGATTATGTAGATCTAACTTCTAATGGTCCTACAGATGATGACTATGGCTCTTGGGTTAAATTAAATTATAACTGTACCTCAGGGCCATTATCAAATAACACATCTTATAGATGGAGGTTTCCTTATGCGGCAAATACTGATGGAGCAAATCCAGTAGGGACAGCAAATTTTGATGAAGGATTAAAAACTAATAATTTTGATAATAAAGCAAATTACTCTTATGGTGAAAAAGAACTTTGGTTTTTGCATTCAATTGAATCAAGAACTCATGTTGCACTTTTTCATACTTCACAAAGAAAAGATGGATTTGGTGTAAGAAACAATTTAGGATTTACGGGTAATATGGAATTTGACGACAGTCAAAATATGCGCCTTGATAAGATTGAGTATTTCGCTAAGAATGACTTGAAGGAAAATGGAAATAATGCGGTGCCGATTAAGACTTGTCATTTTGTGTATGATTATTCCCTTTGTCCAGGAGTTGAAAATTGGAGAATGCAGGATGAAGATGGGAATGGTATTGATGATGAAGGGCATAGTGCAGGTAAGTTGACATTGAAAAAACTTTACTTTACTTACGGTAATTCCAAAAAGGGAGAATTCTCAAAATACAAATTTGATTATAAGGAAACCGACTCACAAGGAAATCCATATTCTTACAACAGAAAATCACAAGATAGATGGGGGAATTATAAAGCAGAGCCTCTAGGAGTAAACTATGATCCTGCTTCAGCTCATACCAATACGATTCTTAGTAATTCTGATTGGCCTTATGCTGAGCAAGATGAGGATCTTGCAAATGAAAATGCACAAGCGTGGAACTTATCTAAGATTCATCTTCCTTCAGGTGGAGAAATTAATGTAGAATATGAATCGGATGATTATGCTTATGTTCAAGACCGTCAGGCTGGACAGATGTTCAAAATTAAAGGTTTCATGCCGGAAGAACCAGCAAATTTTGATCAGATTTTTGCGGAATACAATTTAGTAGACGATACGAATCTATTGGAGGAAAGAAAATTTCGAAACTATGTGATCTTTAAATTAGACAATCAGGAGTATACTAGTAAAGAAGACTTTTATAATATTTATTTAAAAGGACTAGGAGATAAGATATATTTTAGAGCACTAGTGGATATAAAATCAGATAATCATGAATTCGTGCCTGGCTATGCCAGTTATGAAGATTACGGTACTTTCTATAATGGAGCTCATTGGGGCTGGATAAAGTTTAAAGGAGTTGATTACGATGACAATGATACAGATGGGGTTGTCAATCCTGTATGCAAAGCTGCTTGGCAATTTGCAAGACTTCAAATGCCAGAACTGGTCTATCCAGGATCTGGTTATGGCAATAGTGCACCAGAAAAATTGGTCAAACAATTGGCAGGGTTATTTACTAGTGAAATTCCGAGGATGATAAAAGGATTTAACAAAAGTCTAGCTGACGAAGGTTTTGCAAATCAGATTGTACCTTCAAAATCTTGGATCAGATTAAATACTCCAAAGCTTAAGAAAAAAGGAGGTGGATGCAGGGTTAAATCTTTAAAGCTTAAAGATAATTGGACCACCATAAAAGGTAGTGGGACAAGTGTTGAAGATTCAGAATATGGACAAAGATATTTTTATGAAAAAGAAGAATTGCGTCCTAATGGTGAAATGGAGGTAATCAGTTCAGGTGTAGCCACCTATGAACCAATGCTTGGAAATGATGAAAATCCACTCAGGCAACCTATAGTTACAAATGAATCTAGACTTTTAGCACCAGACAATGAACACTATATTGAAAGACCTATTGGTGAAAGTTTTTACCCAGGTGCATCTGTTGGTTATTCCAAAGTTACTGTTGCAGATATTCGCCCTGATGGAATTTCTGAAAGAACAGCAACAGGTTTCTCTGTTAATGAATTTTATACGGCGAAAGATTTTCCTTTTAAAACTCTTGTAAATGAAGGAGA
>CALIIW010000159.1 GCA_938018185.1 uncultured Saprospiraceae bacterium | reverse complement strand
AAAAAATAAATTCGATAATGGCAAGTACGACGAGGCAATGTCAGGTCTTGGTAACTTTCTAGGAAAACTAAAGAATAAAGTAGATCCAGAATCTTATGAATCCGCTGATTTAGAAAGCTTAGAAGTTCGAAAAGAAGAACTTCAAAAGAAAATGGATCAAGCAAAGACCGAAGATGAGAAGAAAAGGTACAAAAGTGAATTCCGGAAAATTTTGGAAGGTGCCGAAGCTTTGATGAAACAAATGGACAAAAAATAGTTGTTACTTGCTATTTCTTGCTTCTTCACCTAGGCTTAAATACAAGTTAAGCTCTATTGCAAATATGCAGTGGTGAAATAGCATCTAAGATAACATTGCCTTTGTAACTAAACATGAGACCTTCCCCATAGAAGGCTTCAAAAATTATGTATTTGGCGTCTTGATCTACGTCAAATTTGACTTCATATGTCTTCCATTCTGTATGCTGTATACTTGGAGAAGCATAGATCAATTGATCCTTTGTGCAGTTTTTATACCCAATGTAAATCTTTAATCTTATTGGAAAATTATATCCTTCATAGGTACTGGATCTCGCCAAATCTAATTCAAACTCATAGCAAAAGTCTTTCTTAAGTTTTTCTTTGAGTCTTTGGCCAACAGATTCATAGGTACCATCTTCTCTAGTAATAAGCCCCATATAAGTATCTCCCTCTGAAGGTTCAGTTGTTACTCCCCAAAATCCAGGCAGAATATCTGGTGTTGTTCCCATTGCACAGCCAAACCAACCAATCGGCATGGTAGCATCCTGAGGCTCTCCTTCTATAGATGGGTTTTTAAGCACAATCTGGCTTTGAACCCGACCCGCAAAGGTGAATAATAAGAGATTAATTAAAATTAATTTAATGCTGGAACTCATATGGTACTTGCTTAAGACTTTACAATATATCTCATTCTATGCCATTAATCCAAAAGAAAAACTAAAAATGCCAATAATGATAATAGACTAACTTAATAAGGCGGCAAAGTATTTCATTTGATTGTCTCAATTTAGAGGTTTTCCTTAAAAAATGAATAAAACCTAAATCATTAGTAATTCATTATCTTTGACATTACCATAATTATCGATTTGATAAATAAAGAAGGTGCATACAAACCAAATCACTTATACGCAGTATTGAGCGTATCCGCAGTTCTATTTCTAACGGGACTAATCGCTCTATTTTTTATGTTCGGCAACCAAACCATCGTTCACTTGAAAGAACAGGTCAAAATGATCATTGAATTGAAAGAAGACATTGATGATCCTAGAAAAGAAGCACTTATTGCATCCATCAAAAAATTAAACATTGTAAAGGCTAGTAGTTTGATCAGTATTTCAAAAGAAGAAGCACTATCAGAAATGAAGAAAGAATTTGGTGCAGAATTCTTATCATTTATTGTGGGCAATCCGCTTTACGACGTTATAAGTTTTGGGGTGAAAGCTGATGAAATGGATCAAAAGAAACTACATAAACTAAAAGGAGAATTATTGAAAATGGAAGGAGTTAGAGATGTCTTTTTTCAAGAAAATTTAATCTCAAGTATTGAACAAAATTTAAAAAAAGCAAAACAAATTGCCATCATTTTAGGACTCTTATTTTTGTTTGTTGCTTTAACTTTGATTCACAATACAGTCAGATTAAGCATATTTAGTAAAAGGTTTGTAATTAAACAAATGCAATTGGTTGGAGCAACCAAATCTTTTATCATTAAGCCATTTGTTAGAAGAAGTTTTCTCAATGGATTGATTTCTGGGGTAATCGCTTGTAGCTTTATTCAATTGGTTTTACTTTGGCTTTGGTCTGCCCTCCCTGAGATTAGATCGATGGTATCTTTTGAATCAATGAGCATTTTATATCTGTTGCTGATAGTTTTAGGCTTGTCAATTTCAGGAATCTCAACCTATGTTATGGTTAATAGGTTTTTAGGCCTCAAAACCTCTGACCTGTATTGAACGAAAGTCAAAGGCTATGATATTAGAACTGCTGGCATTAACAAAATGCCAATAATTTGTTAACATTTAGCAAAGAATGAATGCAAAAACAACCTAAATAGGTAAATAAGCGTAAATTAGCGTACTTAAAGTAACCAAAGATAAAATGGCTAAGGATAGAACAAGTAAGAAGAAAACAGCAAAAGTTTCACCCAAATCAGAGGATAGGGTGATTAAAACAGTTTCTACCAAAAAGAAAATTGCCCCAACTGTATCCAGAAAGGAACAGAACAGATCTGTACAATCTTTAGATTTGATTTTTGGAAGAGAGACTTTTAAGTGGATGGCAATTGGAGTAGCTCTCATGGCTGTAGGTTTTATCATGATGCTTGGAGGTAATAATACAGACCCAAATGTCTGGGATGAGAATGTAATATATAATTGGCGCATCACAGTACTAGCTCCGATACTTATCCTAGCTGGTCTTGGTCTTCAGATATTCGCTATTTTCAAAAAATAAGTTCCAAATCAAATAATGGAATCCATCATTGAATCAATTGTGCTCGGCATTGTACAAGGCTTAACAGAATTTTTGCCTGTAAGTAGTTCTGGTCATTTGGAATTGGTCAAATATTTTGTTGGCTACAAAGGGACAGCAGCAGAATCTGCTTTTCTAACCATAGTACTACACGCTGCAACAGCTTTGAGCACCTTAGTTGTTTTCCGCAAAGATGTAGCTGAAATATTCAAAGGACTTTTCTCCGCTTTTTCAAAAAATGGTTTTACTTGGAATGACGAATGGGATTTTTCTATGAAGATTGTTTTGTCAATGATTCCAGCAGTAATTGTAGGTTTACTTTTTGAAGAAAAAATAGAAATGTTATTTGATAGACAAATAGTCTTAGTTGGAATAATGTTGATCTTCACTGGCTTGTTATTGTTTTTAGCCGACCAAGCCAAGAACACAACTAAAAAAGTAGGTCTACCTCAATCCCTTATTATTGGTATATCTCAAGCCATTGCCATACTACCAGGTATCTCTAGATCTGGGGCAACAATTTCTACTTCGGTATTATTAGGTGTTGATAGATCTAAGGCTGCAAGATTTTCATTCTTAATGGTTATCCCACTTATCTTTGGCAAAATTGCTAAAGATGTTATTGATGGAGAATTTTCAACAGATGCTACTTCTACTGCAGAATTGGGTCTTGGTTTTGCGGCAGCTTTCCTAACCGGTTTGATTGCCTGTACTTGGATGATCAGTTTGGTAAAAAAAGCCAAGCTAAAGTACTTTTCTTATTATTGTTTTGCCATTGGTATTTTTGCCATAGTCCATAAGCTATTCCTAAATTAATGGATTTAAAATTTCCAAAAGATCCTCAAAAATTTTTAGATGGTCATTTAATGCTTGTTGACAAACCGCTCAAATGGACTTCATTTGATGTTGTCAATAAATTGAGATATAATCTAAAGAAGATTCTAAATGTCAAAAAAATAAAAGTTGGACATGCTGGAACTTTAGATCCCTTGGCTACTGGACTATTACTGATTGCAACTGGCAAGTTCACAAAGAAGCTAACAGAACTACAAGTACAAAGCAAGACTTATGAAGGAAGCATTAAACTAGGTTGCACAACGGCTTCTTACGATGGTGAAAAGCCCGAAGAAAACGTAAAAGATACAGCTGACATTACTGCTGAAAAAATCGAAGAAGCGCTACCTGCTTTTCGAGGTCCTATTTCTCAAATACCACCTATCTTCTCTGCCATAAAGAAAGATGGTGAAGCGCTTTATCATAAGGCTCGAAAAGGCATAGAAGTAAAGATTGACCCCAGAGAGGTTACCATTCACGAATTCACAATGCTTTCCTACAAGGACCCTATTATTGACTTTAAGGTGGATTGCTCTAAAGGAACCTATATTCGTTCCTTAGCGCATGACCTTGGGGCTAGTTTAGGCACTGGTGCTTATTTGAGCCGATTGGTTAGGACTAGTATTGGGGAGTATCAATTAGCAGATGCTTATAGTATCGAGGAGTTGTTGGTTTTGATGGGTGAAATGGAGGGAAGAAAAGTTTGAGTGTGATTGTTCTCTGACAAATTCAAAAATTAATTTTAAGATGTTTGATTCCTTAATTTTAAAGAACATTCAAAAACACATTTCCTTATCTGATTCTGAAAAAGCAGATTTTCTAGCGATGCTAAAAATCAAGGATTTCCCTAAAAAGGAATTTATACTTCAGCAAGGTCAAATCTGCAAAAAACTGTATTTTGTTGAAAAAGGGAGTCTAAGATCTTTTAATATAAATGAGGCAGGAAAAGAATCTACAATCATGTTTGCTGTTCAAGATTGGTGGCTTACTGATATGTATTCTTTTGTAAATCAAAAACCTGCTGTGTTGTCTATTGAGACATTGGAACCGAGCTGTTTAGCATATTTACACTTTGATGCCTTGGAAAAATTATATATTAAGATTCCTAAATTTGAAAAGTTCTTTAGAATTATTTTCCAGAATGCATATGTTCGAGAACAACTAAGAGTCTTAGATAATATATCAATTTCTACAGAGCAGCGATACAATAGATTTCTTAATAAGTATCCGCATATTGTCGAAAAAGTAAGCCAAAAACAAATCGCCAGTTATCTTGGTGTAACACCAGAATTTCTAAGTTCCATCAAAAAAAATTAGTACTCTTAAACTATCTTAAGAGTTAGCCCATGCTAATTCCCGTTCTTTACAAAAAATTAAATTATGATGATGATTTTAATTGCTGGCCCATATAGAAGTGGCACAAATAATGACTTGGATTTGATCAAGAAAAATATGGATAATCTAGAATCCGTAGCCTTGCCAATATTTCGTAAAGGGCATATACCTATGATTGGAGAATGGGTAGCCAACCCTTTAATAGAATTGGCGGGATCGAAAGAAGTTGGAGATGAAATTTTTACAGAAATTCAGTATCCTACAGCGCACCGTTTATTAACTAAATGTGATGCTATATTAAGAATAAAAGGGGAATCAAAAGGAGCAGATCAGGATGTAAAAATTGGGAAAGAAATGGGTCTTAGAATATTTTATGATGTAAATGATATTCCAGATGCAAAATAGTAAAGTACAAAATTTAAAAACAGAAGTTCTATCAGATAATTGGTACACACTTAGAAAAGTCACCTTCGACTATTTGAAAAAAGACGGTACTTTAGAAACACAAAGTAGAGAAGCTTATGATAGAGGCAATGGTGCAGTGATACTACTCTATAATTTAGAAAAGAGGACAATCATCCTTACAAGGCAATTCAGAATGCCCACTTATTTAAATGGAAACGAGACTGGCATGTTGATTGAAGCTTGCGCAGGATTACTAGATGAGGATAATGCGGAAGACTGCATCATTAAAGAAACGGAAGAAGAAACTGGTTATAGAATCTCGGCTATACAAAAAGTTTTTGAGGCATATATGTCACCTGGTTCTGTCACAGAGATCTTGCATTTCTTTATTGCAGAATATAAAGATTCTATGAAGGTCGGAGCTGGTGGAGGGATAGCAGAAGAACAGGAAGAAATTGAAGTTTTGGAAATGCAATTTGAGGAAGCTGTTAAGATGATTGAAGATAGTAGGATTAAAGATGCTAAGACAATAATGCTTTTGCAATATCTACAGCTAAAGGGAATTTTTTGAGTTATATTTTATTCTAAAAAGAAAAAACTCGATTATAAAGATCAATAGTAGAATTTAAACATTCTGAGTATTAATTAACTCATCCGGACTCAACACTTCAACGGGAGAATATTTAAATCCTTTTTTATCACGGCTAATTATAAACTTCAATTGTTTAACCTTTTTTGCACATTCAATCTGTGCAGCATCTTCGAAATCTATTGTTTCTGAATTTAAAGCAAACTCTAAATCCCTTTTTGTTAAATCAATAATTTCTAAGCTTTCGAGATTCCTTTTTCAAACTGAAATTCTTTGGCAATTTAATAATTCCTCGAATTTGATCAATTTCTGAATCACCTTCATTTTGTTCATCTGATGTTACTTTATCTAAATAAGATTCAACAATCTCAGATAAGCTCCTGTTATTCTTCTTAGCATATTCTTTTGCTTTTTCAATTACCTTTTTACTTAAAGATAAGGTAAGCTTTGTCGTCATACGTGATTTTTAAATATAATATACGTATTCTAAGATCTATTGTCAAATCACATCTTCAAAACCTTCCGTATCTCTCCATCCTCAAACTTTAAAAAATACATTCCAACAGGCATATCAGACAAATCAACTGTTGTTTTAAAAACCTCATCCATCCTTTTTAAAAGCTGTCCATTTACATCTACCAATTCAAAACCTAGTTTATTATTTGATTCAATATTTAGAATTCCGTTTGTAGGATTCGGGTATAATTTAATTTCATCCTGCTCTAAATCAGACAAGGTCGAAACCGGCGCATCTCCTAACCTAAGTATGGTCCCTTTTTGGCCAACTGCAAAAGCATAGTCCTCCGCAACCATATCCACATCAAACAAAGGCTCTTTTGTAGCAAGATTCTGTCGCACCCATGTTGAACCTTTGTCAACTGTATGTAGTAAGATGGCATCATCCGGAAATCCTCCAGCTACATAAGCTTCCTTTTCATCAATGAAATCTACAGCATACAAACCTTGACTAAAGTTAAAAAACTGAGTTTCCCAAGTAAATCCACCATCGCTTGTTTTTGCCATATGTCCTCCTCCCCTAACCGAAGTTAAATAACCTACTTCGGTATCTGTAAAATAAGCTGAGGTAAATTCTTCTATACCAATATTATTGAATCCTAAAAAATTAGATCCTGCATTGTCTGTTTTCATAATCGCTTCAAAGGAACCTATGCCTACAAAGTAGCCCACTTCAAGACTTGGAAAAAAAACAGATACTTTACCATTGACACTAAAAAGATCAATCTTAAACCAGGAAAGACCTCCATCGACAGTCTTTAAATTTTGTCCTCCTTCCCCTGCTATATATCCAACCTCTTCATCAATAAAATGAGATTCATGTAATACCGCGGCAGCAGGCCAACTTACATTTTGCCATGTCAATCCCTTATCAACGGACCTAAGTATAGTCCCTTGTGTACCGGTAATAATTCCTAAATTTTCACTAACAAAAAATACTGAAAGAAAGTCTGCCGTTCTACCTGAATTTATAGCGCTCCATGTTTCTCCCCCATCGGCTGTTCTCAATATAGTTCCTTCATAGCCGACGACAACACCTTCTAATTCATTCATAAAAGAAACACCTCTCAGCCAAAAATTTGTTCCAGAATCCAATTCTTGCCATTGTTGCGCAAAACAGTTTAAAGAAACAAGGCAGCTAATAAATAATAAAATATTTTTCATGTTGAGTCGATTATGACATTCTAAGGAATGAATTCTGATTTAATATACATAGACTAAATATTTAATACACCAAAAGTATAAATTAACCTATGAGGTAGTCTAAAATTTGTTGATTCGGTTATTTGTTGATTTGTTGATAGTAAACAATGTTTATTCTTACCTAAAAGAATTAACTACCTTTTAGTACAACAAATATTTTTCTCTTTTTTTCTTATACAAGTCCAAAGCTGGTTTCCATTTAGCTCTTATTTCATCTTCTGTCAAACCAGTCTTTATCATTTCAGCTAGAGATTTTGTCCCAGCTAGTTTATAAAAAAACTTGTTGAAAAATGTTTCCTTTGATTCCGACATTTGATAGGCAATAATCAATGGGCTCAAATCAAGTTTGGCTTCTTTATAAATTACATTTTCATCTATCGCCATATAAGTCTTACCATGACAAATTGCATTTTTATGCTTAGGAGAAGAGGCTCCTTGCATGGACACAGGCGTAAATTGAAATGGAAAAGCTTCTTTATCAAAACTTGGATGACCATAAACTTGAAATTGCATGTTAGTACCTCTACCTACGCTGATATCTGTTCCTTCAAACAAGCACAGCGAGGGATAAAGGTAGATTGCTCTATTATTAGGTAAGTTAGGCGATGGTTTTATAGGCACGGTATAAGGCCTGTCATGAGAATAGTTCAAACAACGAACAACTATAAGTTTGGTATTTTTGCCTTTTGCTGCCCAGCGTTCTCCGTTGATCATTTGAGCGTATTCTCCAATAGTCAATCCATGTACTATAGGAACAGGATGCATCCCAACAAAGGAACTGTGTTCTCGCTCCATAATTGGACCATCTACATAATGTCCATTTGGATTTGGGCGATCCAAAATCATCAATGCAATATCATTTTCGGCGCATGCCTCCATAACATAATGAAGTGTTGAAATGTAGGTATAAAATCTAACCCCTACATCTTGAAGGTCAAATATCATCATGTCAATGTCTATAAGCTGCTCTACAGAAGGTTTTTTATTTTGTCCGTACAATGAATAAACATTCAAGCCAGATTTGACATCCTTTCCATTTTCTATTTTTGCTCCAGCATCAGCAGTACCTCTAAATCCATGCTCTGGTGAAAAGATTGCTTGAAGATCAACCTCCTTTTTTTGAAGAAAATCTACAAGGTGTCCATTTCGAGTCATCGAAGTTTGGTTAACCACAAGAGCGACCTTTTTGCCTTTCAATAAACCAAGGTATGCTGAATAATCATCTGCTCCTACAATAATTTCATCTGTGGACTTGCTGCTAGAAACACTTTCGGTTTTTGTCCCTTCTGTACTATTACTGGAACTAGTAGCCTGTGAGGAACAAGACATCTGAAACACAAGGCAAAGGGATAGGAAAAAATAATATTTCATTGTAATCTGTTTGTAAGAGTAAATTTAGGAAAAATTAAAAAAGGGAGACTACTTTTTCGAAAAGTAGTCTCCCTTTATGCCTAAATCAAGATTAATTCAATTGGCTAGTTATCATTTCAATCATAGCCTTTAACATGAAAAGAGGTGAATTCCCAATCATCTACATCACCATCACTTGGTCTTGGGTCTGAAGTTATAAACTTAATGGTTTCGACCCCAAGCTCATTTTCAAATTCTAAGGAATATTCCGCGTAGCTGCCATCTTCAGGACTCATCTCCAATTCAATGGTTTGCTGCCCAAAAATAACCCTTGCCGAGACTCTGTCCTCATTAGGTTGCAAGCCTTTGGCTTCAAAACCTATTTTAAGCTTGGTATTAGCATTATTTGAATTTGCAAAATCAAAAGAGAATTCGATGCCATCTGAATCTTTTTGAAATTGACTATTGATGGAACCGCTAAAATTATTATCTCCTAAATGGATTAATTCAGAATATCTTGCATTCAAGACTTCGAGACAATTTTCACATTTTTCCATAGAGCTATCAATGTCATTAGCACCATGAACTGAATAATCTTCCAATGGCGCTGCATAGGTCATGGTCAAAGGCAAGTAATCTTTATGGTAAACATTTAAAGACATGAAGCCAGTCGTAATCAAAGAATCTGTTGGAACTTGAATGGTATAGCTACCTTCAGAATTAGTTACATCAAAAAATCTTTTATTCATTCCATAGATAGAAACAACAGCGCCTTCTACAGGTATACCATTACTTAATATTACATCATGAAAAGTAACACCTTCATATTCAACTTGTAAATCTTCTTTAAGATCTTGATCAGAGCAAGAAAAAAGGCATAAAAGGAAGGGAATGGAAAAAAGGATAAAATTTTTCATTTGAGGTCTTTATATTTTGTTAAGAAATTAGTTCCAAATAAATATACAAAAAATCATGTATATATATAAGTATAATGCCTAAAACATGAAATGTGCTGCGTCTTTAGAAAAAAAAAAACTATATTTAACTTCACGAAATTAAGAACGCAAGGGCCCAGTGAGATACTGGTCCTTGCGTTTTTTATTTCTTAATCCAGTTTTTTTAGTATTTAATGAAAAAAGAAAAAATATACGCTGTAGTAGATTTAGAAACAACTGGTGGCAAGGCATCCATGGAAAAGGTCATAGAGGTCGCTATAGTGCTTTTTGATGGTGAGAAGATTTTGGATAAATGGGAGACCCTTGTTCACCCTGAAAGATCTATTCCTTCTATGATAACAAGGATAACAGGGATCAATGATGAGATGGTGGTTGATGCGCCTAAATTTTATGAAGTTGCAAAGAAAATTGTTGAGATGACTGAAGGTGCCATCTTTGTAGCCCATAATGTCCGCTTTGACTACCTTTTTCTCAGGGAGGAGTTTCAAAGACTAGGCTTTACTTTTAGTCGAAAACAGCTTTGCACAGTCCGACTAAGTAGAATGGCTTTTCCTGGCTTAAAGAGCTATGGTCTCAGCAACTTGATACGTCATTTTAAAATCCCAATAAAAAATAGGCATCGAGCTATGGGTGATACCCTGGCGACCGTAGATGTTTTGAGAAGAATTTTAACCAATGATGGCAACGCCGAATCTATGGAAGATCTGATAAATCTTGGTGTGAAAGAATCTAGATTACCTAAAAACGTGGATATAGAAACTTTGCATGCTTTGCCAGAGGAATGTGGGGTCTATTTTTTTCATGACATGGATGGAGACGTAGCCTACATAGGTAAGAGTGCTAATATTAAAAAACGTGTGGCTCAACATTTTGCAAAGGCAAGTTCAAAAGCTTCAAAATTGCAAAGGCATGTAGAAGATATTTCATTTGAATTGACTGGCTCAGAATTGATTGCATTGCTTTATGAATCTCAATTAATAAAAGAGATGAAGCCTTATATCAATCGAGCACAGCGCAATACACAATTTCCGTTTATGATCTATTCTTTTTTAGATCCAAATGGATATACTGCCTTTAATATTGCAAAAAACAACATTAAGAATCGGAAAGCATACAATATGATCTCTGAATATACCTCACAGGGTTCAGCAAAAGGATTTCTTGGTAGGGTTCGTGAAGAATATGAATTGTGCGCTACACTGTGCGATCTGGATACTAGCCGCCCTTGTTTTAATTTTCATATCCACCAATGCAATGGAGCTTGCAAGCAAGAAGAATCCGTTGACACATATAATGAACGAGCTCAAGAGGCTATTTTAAAACTTTCAACTGTTTTTGATGAGGACTTTTTCATTCTAGATGTTGGCCGAACGAAAGAGGAAATATCTGTTATTTTAGTTCAGGATAAAGTTTGCAAAGGTTTTGGATACATTGATAAAGAATACGCTGGTTCTTACATTGAGACCCTATTAGATTGTATCAAGCCCTACCCTGCTTATCCAGAGACTACCCGGATAATTAGACGATTCTTGAAGAAGAATAAGGGTTTAAAAATTGTGAAGTTGGATAAGAGGTATACGGAAGAGGTGTTTTAATAAATTCTTTGTGAATCTTCGTGCTTCTTTGTGGGCTTTGTGTAACAGCCATTTTGTTGGGTCGCAAAGATGCACAACGAAGCTCAAAAAGGAGTAACGGTTTTTTGTTCCAACAAACTTTTACTCTCCTTGTCCAACGAAAGCCATTGACATTTCTTCTGAAAGCACTTGAGCAGCTTCTCCTGCAGCTTTGGCAAAGTCGGGTCCATTTTCTTTGAAGATAACCCCTCTGGAAGAATTAATTAACATGCCACCATCCTCATTCATTCCATATTTCATGATTGATTGTAAATCACCACCTTGCGCACCTACTCCGGGAATTAACAGAAAAGAGTCCGGAATAATTTTCCGGATACCTTCAATATGTTTTGGATGAGTGGCACCAATAACAAACATTAGATTGTCTGGATTTCCCCATTTTGAAGCACGTTCTAAAACTAATTCAAAAAGGTACTTACCTGTCTTTTCATCCTTGATAAACTGAAAATCTTGCGAGCCTTTGTTAGAAGTTAGCCCTAATAAGATTACCCATTTATTTTCATATTCCAAAAATGGGCTAACAGAGTCAATCCCCATATAAGGCGCTACAGTAACCGCATCGAAATCGTAGGTATGAAAAAATGTTTTGGCATATTGATGTGAAGTATTTCCTATATCTCCTCTTTTGGCATCAGCAATTGTAAAATGGGATTTTGGAATTAGCTCCAAAGTTTTTTTGAGGCAATCCCATCCTCCTGCACCTTGAGATTCATAAAAGGCAATGTTTGGCTTGTAAGCAACGCAATGGTCTAATGTTGCTTCTATGATGGCCTTATTAAATGTAAAAACGGGATCTTCTAAATCTTTTAAATGCTGCGGTATTTTTACTGGATCAGAATCCAGACCGACTGATAGAAATGATTTCTTTGTAAATATTTGAGTGATTAATTCTTTACGATTCAATATCTAATTTTTCTAATTGGTTAATAGCTTCTACTCCAGCAACCTCTGGAACTTGGTTTTTCAAAGTTTGCTCTATGCCAGCTCTTAAAGTCATATTTGACATTTTACAGCCAAGACAGTTTCCCATCCATTTTATTTGGACGATCAAATCATCCGTAATATCCACAACTTCTACGTTGCCACCATCTACTGCTAAGTGAGGTCTTACGTCATCCAAGGCTTCATCAACCCTCTTTAACAATTCTTCCTTTCCTGGTAGCATGAAATAAATTTAGTTATGAATTATTTTGACAATTTTTGTCTTATCGAGCAAGTCATTTCTTTTCTCAACTTCCGCCATAGTATTAATAGCAATCATTTTGAAAGCATTGTTTACCTCTCCTGCTGATGCCAGAATCGCCGGCTTCCCAGCATCTCCAGACTCTCTAATGCTTTGAACTATCGGAATTTGACCTAAAAGTTTGGTCTCCATCTGATCTGCCAATTTTGCACCACCACCTTCTCCAAATAGAAAGTACTTGTTATTAGGCAATTCAGCGGGTGTAAACCAGCTCATATTCTCTACAACACCCAATAAAGGTACGTTTACAGAAGGCAATTTAAACATATTTGATGCTTTAATTGCATCTGCTAGAGCAACCTCTTGTGGCGTAGTTACTATTACAGCACCAGTTACAGGAACAGATTGCACCATGGTTAGATGTATATCACCAGTTCCTGGTGGTAGATCAATGATTAAATAATCCAGTTCTGGCCAGATGACATCATGTATGAATTGCTTCAAAATACCACCAAGTCTTGGCCCTCTAAGAACTACAGCCTGTTCCGCTTCAATGATAAACCCAATTGAAATCGCAGGGATCCCAAAGGCCATAAGCGGTTCAATCTTATGTTTGCCATAAACAGTACGGATATTGGGTTTTGCGCCCTGTAGCCCAAGCATGGTTGGCATAGAAGGCCCATAGATATCAGCATCCAAAATTCCGACATTTTTCCCTTCATTTTTAAGGGCCATGGCTAGGTTTAATGACACGGTCGATTTGCCAACGCCCCCTTTCCCAGAGGCAACAGCTATGATATTTTTAATTTGTGGCAATGGACCCGCATCAGTTTCTGCAGCATCATTTACAGTAATGAAATGCACATTAACATTTGCATCTGGAAAGCTTTGATTTATAGCTGTAATACAAGCGAAATTCAAATCGTTCTTTTGATTTGCATCCAATGAAGAAAGCTTTAGGCTAAAATTCACATTTTGACCATCTATTTCGAGGTCAGAAATCCTGTTCATAGACATCAAGTCATGACCTGTTTTTGGGTCAATAACAGTGCTAAGGGCCTTTATTATTTGTATTTTTTCGATAATTAGTGCTTTTTAATTAGATACGTAATGTAAAGCTACATAATTTCTTGTTCTTCTCCCTTTAAGGTACTCAAGACTCTAATGATGCCTTTAGTAAGGATTCTTACTTGTTCTTAGTTTTTACAATAGGATACATTGTTTGAAATAAGACGAAAATTGCTTTAAGCTTTTTCTAATTAGAGGAACGAATACTGAAAAACACTATATTTGCAATTAAGATGAAAGTATACAGAGGTTTAGATAATTTATCAGATTTTAAGAATCCAGTTGTCACGATTGGCTCGTTTGATGGTTTACATCTTGGGCATCAAAAGATATTTCAAAAGCTAAATGCCATAGCCACAGAAATATCTGGTGAAACCATAGCAATCACCTTCGATCCCCATCCCAGACAGATCAT
>CALIIW010000158.1 GCA_938018185.1 uncultured Saprospiraceae bacterium | reverse complement strand
CAAAACTACCGTTCCTATGAGGTAATAGTAGTGAACCATAACTCAAACGACCAAACCGAAGAAGTGGCTAGGGGATTTCAAGAAAAATTCCCCTATCTTCGCATTGTAAATACTTCTAATATGAAGTCTTACAGTCAGGTTGGCAAGAAGAGCGCTTTAGCAGAAGGAATCAAATCAGCCCGGCACGATGTTCTTTTACTTACGGATGCAGATTGTGAACCAAGCAGTGATAACTGGTTGGCGAAAATGCAAAGCTTAATTCATAATGAGAAAAATATAGTACTTGGTTTTTCTCCTTATCGAAAAAAGCCTGGGCTGTTAAACCTTTTTATACGTTATGAGACAATTTACACAGCAGTCCAATATTTTTCATTCGCATTGGCCAAGATGCCTTACATGGGTGTCGGTCGAAATCTTGCATATCGAAAACATTTGTTTCTAGAGACAGATGGATTTAAAAAACATCAGCACATAGTTTCTGGCGATGACGACCTTTTTATAAATGAAGTCGCTGACAGTAAAAATGTGGCCATAAATATTGATCGAGAAACTTTTGTTTTTTCAGATCCTAAGGACACTTGGAGATCTTATTTTAAGCAAAAAACTCGTCACCTGACAACCGGTACAGCTTATAAAAGCAAACATAAAATTTTGCTTGGATTGCTGTCCATCACTCACTTCGGACATTACATAGGAGGGCTATTATTAGTTAGTCAGTTTAGCATGTTAAGTGCGGTGGTTCTATTCTATTTGATTAGAATCTCATCCGTAACAGTATTGCATTATTTCTTGCTTCGCAAGTTTCAAGATCTATCAATGCTTAAATGGATTCCGCTTTTGGATGTAACATATGTGCTTTACTATTTAATTTTTACACCTTATTTATTTTTTGGTAATCGAAATCAATGGACGTGAAAGTAGTAAAACAGAATAAAGTAAAAACAGCAACTGCAACAGCAACAGTTGCAACTCAACCTGAAGGACATAACTTATCTGCTAGAGGCAGAGAAGATTATGAAATGGTCCTTAAGGCTATAGATGGCAATCAAAAAGCATATGCAAGTCTCATGGATAGATACAGAAATTCAGTTTATCACATGATGTATAAAATGGTAGGCAATCGTGAAGATGCAGATGACCTCACACTTGAAGCATTTGGAAAGGCATTTAACAAACTACCATCTTACGCACCTAGGTATGCATTTAGTACTTGGTTATTTAAGATCGCTATTAACAACTGTATAGATTACATCAGAAAGAAGAGACTGCATTTTCTCTCGATCGATGATCCTATCGAGCACAATAGTGAGCATGATTTTTCAAACAACTTGAAAGCTAATATTCTTGATCCTGAAGATTCAATGATCAGACATCAAAGAGTTAAATTGATGAGAGATGTACTAGGTGAATTAAGTTTGAAGTATCGTTTGATGATCGAACTAAGGTTCTTTGAAGAATTGAGCTACGATGAAATAGCTAAGGAGCTAGACATTCCATTAGGAACTGTCAAGGCTCAACTGTTTAGAGCAAAAGAGATTCTTTACAATATATTACAAAAGCCAGGAGCGGCTGCTTATTTGGAATCAACAAAAAGAGCAAGTTCAAGGCAAAGAGTTAAGGCAACTGCCTAATTGAGCAATCGAACAATCGATTAATGCATTCGAAATTCGATTAATTGAATGTTCGGTTAATCGAGTAATCAATAAGATAATTACCTTTGGGGCGATGTTATAGGGCATCGTCCCTTTTTTATTGTCCGAATGCTACTTATAGATGAACGAAGAGATTATAACAAAGTACTTTTCAGATTTTACTCCTGAGCAAATGAGTCAATTTGCTGCCTTGGGTGATTTGTATAAAGATTGGAATGCTAAGATCAATGTGATCTCTAGAAAGGATATTGAAAATATTTATTTGCACCATGTGCTACATTCTTTGGCCATTGCGGTTTTCAACGACTTTAAAGATGGGACAAAAATCATAGATATTGGCACTGGAGGAGGGTTTCCAGGGATACCACTTGCGATTCTATTTCCAGAATGTCAATTTCACTTAGTAGATGGAACTGGAAAAAAAATAAAGGTCGTTCAAGAAATCGCGGATGCAATTAAGTTGAAAAATTTAAAAGCCGAGCATATCAGAGCAGAAGAGGTCAAAGCAAGGCAGTACGACTTTGTTGTTTGTCGAGCTGTTGCTCAATTGCCTCAGTTATGGATCTGGAGCGAACGATTGCTTCGAGATAGACAGACCAATGTGGTGCCTAACGGTTTAATTGCTTTGAAAGGAGGGAATACCATAGAACAAGAGATAAAGGCCTTGCCAAGAGGTTCTTACACAGATAGAGTAGAAATCTCTAATTTCTTTGAGGAAGACTATTTTGAGGAAAAACATGTGGTATATGTCCAATATTAACTAAGTTGACTATCCTTAGTTGATTGTTGTTCCTTATCTTTGATATTAAATATTAGAATCGTGAAGAAAATCTTATTTTTTAGTTTAGTACTTTTTTTAGTTTTCTCTTGTGATAGAGAAGATGAGGCTGCCATATTTTCAGAAGATATTGCTGAGATCAAAGCATATCTAGAAACCAATAATTTGACCGCAATCGAAACAGATTCTGGTTTGCATTATATCATAAACGAAGAAGGTAATGGCCAATTTCCCACTGCAAGCAGCAGGGTTACAGTAAACTACAAAGGCTACTACACGGATGGTCAGGTCTTCGATTCCAACAATAATATTACTTTCCAATTGACCGGCGTCATCGCCGGATGGACAGAAGGAATTCCTAAATTATCAAAAGGAGGTTCAGGAACCTTTTTGATTCCTTCCGTTTTGGGATATGGTACAAACGGAAAGGGGTCAATTCCAGCAAACACAGTTTTGGTGTTTGACGTGACTTTGGTGGATTTTTAAGAGGCTTTTAGCTTTCAAGCCATTGGCCATTAGCTCCAAGCCATTGGCTGTTAGCCGTTGGCCATTAGCTAATTTCCTTTTTGGAATTAGTTATTCTATTCAAGAGGTTTATTTGCTTATGCGGCGATTCGTTTATCTAAATTACATAAGCTATTAGCAAATAGCAAATAGCCAATAGCCAATAGCCAACAGCCAATAGCTTCTTACAAAAACTTACTAATCACCCCACACATCAAAATCAAAGTTACAAACCAATATCCAAAATGGATAAAGATGTACTTTCCACCTCTTCTTTCAAAAAGCGCGTTTATTGCAATGATTGGTAAGGCAATTGCAATGGACGCTATACCACCATGTACAGCACCATGACCAAAGGTTCTATGTAATGAACCATACTTGCTTATGAAGTCTTGAAAGAAAGTGTAATATTCTCCTGTTTGTTCCGCAAACCCTGGTTGGGTAGCAAACAAACCTTGTGCGCTGAATTGATGAATGCTCCAGGTAGTCATTGCAAAACTTAAGAATATACCAAGCACATAAGTCAATCCGAGAATTAGGATCATGTTTCCTGATTGCAATTTCTCGTCGGTCATACCGGCCACTTTAAACCATGCTTTACCAAAAAGGGCATTGCTATACCAAGCAGATCCAATTGCTAAGGGGATCAAGGCAGTGGCGAAGAGTAATAAGAAATTTAGTTCCATTTGATTTTATTTAGTTTCAAATTGGAATATATGATTTTTTTACTTTTTTGAGGATTTATGAATGAAAGATTATCAATGGAGAGGGGATAAAATAAGGAAATTACGTTTACTAAGCCTTAGGAAGCATCAGGAATGCCCTGATGCTTCTTAAATGAATTCTATAATTAGATATCCCAGAAACTCCTTCTGAAATAATGAGAGCGTATCATGTTTTTGTAAGTGATACTAAAATAGTAGGTACCAATGATCAAAGGAATACAATAGCAGTAGATCCCAATTACTATGTTACTTATTGATTTCGTTAACGGTAAAAGATTAATAACTGAAGAAATAAGGAATGCAAGCAAAAAGTACAATACAACCAATCCTAGATACTTTATCCGTTTTGGATCTTGTGTACTTGCGGTTAAGATAATACCTGATGAAACTTGCCAAACACCTAATAAGAACATCAAGTAAAGATGTCCAATATTAAAGTTTTCAAATTTGAATGAAATCAAACCATTGATCGCATTTACAATAAAGCCTAAAAGTAGTAGGCCTTGCATGATGGAATCAATTTTTAGAGCAACTTTTAATACTTTCATGTTAGAAATACCATTTATGTTTGAGAATGTCACAAATATTTTGACAGAATTCACCAAACTCTACGTTAAAAATACTCACAATAGCTAAGGCTATTGCTGCGTTTTTTGCCTTGATTTTGAAGAACTCTATTCAAAATCTTGAGTGACATCTTCAACCATATATGCTATAAGTTTTTGATTCAATCACAAGATAAATACTCTGTTCACAACTTTCAATAATTACTGAAAGTTTAGTAAGTTAAAATTTATACCATATGGACATCCATCAATTGATAAGAAAAAGAAGGTCTGTATTCCCGGGTTTTTACAGTGATAAGCCCATAGAAAGGGCCGTATTGGAACAAATACTTGAAAACGCTAACTGGGCTCCAAGCCACAAATTGACTGAGCCGTGGAGATATAAAGTCTTTCAAGGAGATTCAAAATTAAAACTAGGGGCGTTTTTGGCTGAATGGTACAAAGAGCATACGCCAGAGGCTAAATACTCAGAATTGAAATATAACAAGACCTTAAAAAAAGCCAAGAGATCTGGGGCCATCATCGCCATATGCATGCAAAGGGATGCGGAAGAACGAGTACCAGAATGGGAAGAATTAGCTTCCGTTGCCTGTTCTGTTCAAAATATGTGGCTCAGTTGCACTGCACTGGATATTGGATGTTATTGGAGTACCCCTAAAAGCATTCATGATTATGGAAAATTTCAAAAATTAGAAGAAGGAGAACGTTGCATTGGCTTATTATATATGGGCTATCAAGGTCAAGAAGTACCGGATAGTAAACGTGGGCCCATTGGTGATAAGGTGATTTGGTATGAGTAAAATTCGTTGGAAGTTCCTGCTTCTTAGTTAATCGAAAAATAAATTTTTAATAGGACTTTACTTACTTTGGTAAAGCATCAAACTCATTTTAATACGAAGTGAAAATAACACATTAGTTTTTTTTATTCTATGGCAGATAAAAGGGGATGTTCTTCCCGTTTTTTGCCTTAAGCGAAGTTATTTTTAAAAAGAAAGTTTGCTAGCAAAGCAACGTTTGCAGAAAAGTCATTGTAGTGATAGTTGTTAAGGCCTTAACCGATTCATTCTATCATAATTAAACTTAAAACGATGAAAAATTTATTTGGACTAATCGTCCTTATGGCTTTATTATTCGGCTCTTGCCGAAAAGATGACATAAACTTTGATACAATTGATAACAATCCTCCTATAACTACGACAACAGAGGCATCTGTTTATGGTATAATAAAAGACAGTTCAAATAATCCAATTCAGGATGCTTCTGTCAACATGAAATCTAACAGTACGCTTACAGATGAAAATGGATATTTTGACATCAGCGGATTTGCAGTTGAAGGACATGGTGTATTGAAAGTTTCTAAAGCTGGATTTTATGATGCCTTTCCTGTTTTTAATGCAGGACCTGTCAAACAATATGTAGAAGTGCAAATGATTCCAAGAGAAGAATCAGGGATTATCTCTTCAACTTCAGGAGGAGAAGTAATGGATAATAGTGGAGCGGCAGTTACTTTTTCCGCCAACAGCTTTGTTGATGAAAACGGCAATGCTTACGATGGAGCGGTCACTGTTTACATGCATTATTTAGATCCAACAATAGAAGCGATAGCTGAGGTAATGCCTGGAGATTTGTCTGCGATAGATCTAAATAACAATACAACTTTATTAACCTCCTTAGGAATGTTGAATGTGGAGCTAGAAGGTTCTACTGGACAAAAACTTGATATCAACAAAGCGGCAAGTATCACTGTACCAGTACCACAAAGTATTTTATCCATGGCACCAGCTTCAATTCCTTTATGGTACTTTGATGAAGATTCAGGCTATTGGATAGAAGAAGGAGAAGCGATTTTATCCAATGGTGTATATACTGGAGAAGTAGAACACTTTACTTTTTGGAATTGTGATGTACCAAACGACTTTGTAAACTTAGAAGGACAGATTAGTATCAAAGGGGCACCTATCCAAACTAGGGTACAAATATCTGTTGAAGCGACTGGAGATAAGCGGTCAACCAAAACAGATCTTTCAGGAGCATTCTCTGGTAAGGTACCAAACGGGGTATCACTTATTTTAGAATTATTTGACCAATGTGGCGCAAGTGTCTATACCGAATCTCTTGGAGTATTGAATGAGGATACTACTTTAGATCCAATTTGGCTTGCGAACAGTTCCTTGTTTACCCATTTAGAAGGACCTGTTGTTGACTGTGATGGCAATCCAGTACAGAATGGCTATTGCCGAGTAAAGACAAATTTATCATCTAAGATTACTGTCCTCTCTATCCAAGATGGTGAAATTGATGGAGCTGTAGCAGTTTGCGATGCTAATAAGATTGAAATTGTCGCTTATGATACTGACAATCTTGAATTTGGAAGTACAGTAGAATTTGAAGTTGTAGAAGAGATAAATGTAAGCTTGATAGCTTGTGGAAACGTCATAAATGAAGGTGTATTGTTTGAGCATAACGGAGCGCCATTGTTACACTTTATAGGTTGCGATGTTGACCTATCTGAAACGGGTGCCTATAGATTCACTTTTGTTGATGATCAGGATAATGGAAACAAGATATTATACGATCATGTTTTTGTGGATTGGAATCAAAATCCCAATAACCCTTCCTTTGCATTTACTACTTACTGGCAAGCTTTCGGAGATATAAATCATTACTATTCAATATCAGGTGGAGATTCTAAATTCATTGATCATCAGACTGAATTAGGCGAATATTTGATCATGGAACAATCAAATTGTACAGTGACAAAACATAATAGTGCAGGAGATATCACAGAAACATATGATGGAGTGACGATTACTTATACAGGACTTGTTCAATAAGAGATTAGAATTGAACATAGATCAAAACATATTATCTAAATGCCTGAAAGGAGAGAAGTGTGCTGAAAAAGCACTCTTCTCTGCTTTTGCATCCAAAGTCTATACCATCTGTTCTAGGTATAGTGCAAATGGTATGGAAGCGAAAGACCTACTTCAAGAATGTTTTATAATAATTTTTAAAAAACTATATCAGTTTGACGAGAATAAAGGAGAATTGGGCGCATGGATACATAAGATTTGTGTGCGAACAATTTTAAATGTTCTTAAAAAACAAAATCGATATTCACATGTAGTTTACATGGAAAATCTAAAAGACGTACCAGTCACAGAAAGTGATTTGTTTGAAATTCAAGAAACGGAATTGATAGCAGCGATTCAACAACTACCTAATGGCTATAGGGAAGTCATTAATTTATTTATTTATGAAAATTGGAGTCATAAAGAAATTGGGGAGCATTTAGGAATAGCAGAAGCTACTTCAAGATCACAATTAAATCGAGCAAAAGCAGCTTTAAAAATCATATTACTTAAGTCTAAAAAAAAGCTTTATGAAAAAAGATTGGCTTGATAAAAAATTGGAAGAAAAGCTAAAAGGTTTTGACTTACCTCTTGACCTAGAAGCAGCTTGGGATTCTTTAGAACAGAATCGCAAAAAAGATGATAAAAAGAAATTTTTATTATCTTCGATAAGCATTGTTTTAGTTTTTGCCTTTTTAGGAATATTTTTTCATCAAGGATATAAGGAAGAAGGGATTGCCTCAAATGCCATAGAATTAAACTTCAACTCAGCAGAACTAGATAAACCAAAACTTGCTGAAAAAATGCCAAATGAGAGACTAATTGAAAGTGGGGTGGGAGGTGATCATTCTTCTTCTTCTTCTTCTTCTTCTTCTTCTTCTTCTTCTTCTTCTTCTTCTTCTTCTAAACCTGCTTTGAGGACTACAACGGAATTGCCTGTTGGGTCACAAAGTTTAATTGAGGTGAAAAATATTGAGCGAAATAAAAACCTAATTACAAGCAAATTTCCAGTAGGTCATACAATTTCTTTCGAGACTAAAAAACTTCGAAAAAGAACGGAAGAACAAAATAGATTGCCTTTAATTTTAAAGCAAAATAATACCGAACAGAAATCACAGATTTCAAATAGGATAAAAACCCTGCCCCTTCAAGAATTAGCATTTGCCGAAAGGCAAAAAGAGCTACCCTTAGAAAAAATTTCGGAAGCAAATGCACGTCCTCAAAAGAATAAAAAGGGAATAACTTTATCAACGCTATATGGGGTGGCAAATATGAATAAGAAAAATCAAAATTTAGAAGAAGCAGCGTTCAAGTTTATTGATGAAAAAGAGGAAGCGTATGACGTGCTAGGAACTAAGCTTGAATACAGTCATTTTCTTAATAATCAATTTTACATTAGGGCTGGGCTGTCCTATCAATTGTGGTCCGATAGAATTCAATCTCAACAGAGCAATCCTATTAATGTATTTGAAGAAGATTATCCAATAGAAATTCGGGAGTATAATAATGGATTTCGAGATACAATCACACAGGATCTATGGATTGAAAAAATAGAGATAGCTACCTTTGATATTTGGAATAAAACGCATTATGTAGGCCTACCAATATCGATAGGCTATCAATGGGATACTAAATCTAAATTTGGATTTGACATTAATGGAGGAATAAACACAAATCTCTTAGTGAAGGCTGAAATTCATTATTTGTTAGCGGATAATAATTTAGAGTCTATCAAACAAGAAGAGTTTAATTCTTTGTTATTTCAATTGGAAGCGGGAATTTCTACATTCTATAATTTTAATCAAAGCCTGAGATTAGATTTAGGTATTCGAAGTATTTTTGATATAAATAACAGAAAAACGGAAGAAGCTTCTTTTAACTCCCAATATAGCAGCTACAATATAAGCCTAGGTCTGACAAAGATTTTTTGATAAGATTCCCTGATCTCTTCTTGAACCGAAGGTTTGAGTGCGATATAATCAAGCTTGAAAGATTAAATTTGCTCAAAAGCATTGGCTTTCAGAGTCCCAAACCTATAATCTCTGCGGAATAAACCTAATTCATCATCAAGTATTACTTGATGATATACAGAATTCTCCTATGTAAATGGCCTTAGAATCTATGCAGTCAGCATGTCAGCAATGTATATTGGCATAAATTCACCCAAAAAGGGATTAAAACTCAATTAAATATCAACTTCCAATTTTTTGGTCTTAAACTAAAATTAGATTAGTTTTGCCGAGCTTATGAAAAAGCTTGCCATTTTGGCCAAAAAGGACTTGTCCTTTTTGAAATTAATTTGAAAATGAATCAAATATGGAAAATACAATTTTGCTATTAATACCATTTTTTGGGGTTATAGCCTTATTATTTACAATGTGGAAATCTGCTTGGGTTTCTAAACAAGAAGTAGGGTCTGAAAAAATGGGCCGAATTGCTAAGAACATAGCAGATGGTGCTATGGCATTTCTAAAAGCAGAATATAAAGTACTTGCTATTTTTGTAGCAGTTGTAACTGTTTTAATGGTATTCAGTGGTATCCAAGGTGGCACAACATCTTCATGGATGGTTGGCGTTTCATTTGTCCTTGGGGCATTTTGTTCTGCCTTAGCTGGATTCATCGGAATGAAAGTAGCGACAAAAGCAAATGTAAGAACAACTAATGCCGCAAGAGAGAGTTTAGGCAAAGCTTTAGAGGTTGCCTTTGGCGGAGGAGCTGTAATGGGATTAGGAGTTGTGGGTTTGGGAGTACTTGGACTTGGAACCTTACTCTATATATACAGCTCAGTATTTGGGGTTGCAGATATGGCTCAAACACAAAGAGTTATCACAGTTTTGACTGGATTCTCTTTTGGAGCTTCTTCAATTGCATTGTTTGCAAGAGTTGGTGGAGGTATTTATACTAAAGCTGCGGATGTTGGAGCCGATCTAGTTGGAAAAGTAGAAGCGGGTATCCCTGAAGATCATCCATTAAACCCTGCAACGATCGCAGATAATGTAGGAGACAATGTTGGAGATGTTGCTGGTATGGGAGCGGATCTTTTTGAATCATATGTAGGTTCTATTATCGGAACCATGGTATTGGGTGCAGCATTTATGACCATGCCTGAGTATGCTACTACAAATGCATTTGGAGGTTTAAATGCAGTTTTATTGCCATTGGTTTTAGCTTGTGCTGGAATCATTACATCTATTATAGGAACATTCTTCGTGAGAGTAAAAGAAGGAGGCAATCCACAAAAAGCATTAAATACCGGTGAATTTATTTCTGCAGGTTTGATGTTGGCAGCAACTTTTTTGATTATCAAATGGATGCTACCGGCAACTTGGAGTGTAGGCGGAATAACTTTCACTTCTATAGGCGTGTTTGCAGCAGTATGTATCGGATTAGTATCTGGTTTATTGATAGGAATGATAACGGAATACTATACGGGTACAGGTACCAAGCCTGTAATGTCGATAGTTAAACAATCAGTAACTGGAGCTGCAACAAACATCATCGCAGGTTTAGGAGTTGGAATGATTTCAACTGCAATTCCAATATTAATATTAGCAGCAGCAATCATGGGAGCTCATTATTTTGCAGGACTTTATGGAATTGCAATTGCAGCAGTAGGTATGTTATCTAACACAGGTATACAATTGGCCGTAGATGCCTTTGGACCAGTAGCTGATAATGCAGGGGGTATTGCTGAGATGGCAGATTTACCAAAAGAAGTAAGAGAAAGAACAGATAAATTAGATGCAGTAGGAAACACAACTGCAGCAATTGGAAAAGGATTTGCAATCGGGTCAGCTGCATTGACAGCATTAGCATTATTTGCAGCATTTATGACAACTGCTGGTATTACATCAATTGATATTGCCAATCCAAAAGTTATGGCTGGATTGTTTGTTGGAGGTATGCTTCCATTTTTATTTTCTGCCTTATCTATGAATGCAGTAGGTAGAGCTGCAATGGATATGATCAAAGAAGTAAGAAGACAGTTCAAAGATATTCCTGAATTGAAAGCTGCCTTGGCAGTAATGAAAAGGAACGATGGAGTAGATCAAAAAGATTGGTCCGCTGCAGATCAAAAAACATTTGAAGATGCAGATGGGAAAGCGGATTATTCTAAATGTGTAGAAATTTCAACTGCCGCTTCAATTAGAGAAATGGTATTGCCTGGTGTAATTGCTGTTTTATCTCCAGTAATTGTAGGGTTTATCTTTGGTGCAGAGACATTAGGAGGTCTTTTAGCTGGTGTAACAGTTTGCGGTGTTCTTATGGCTATTTTCCAGTCAAACGCTGGTGGTGCTTGGGATAATGCTAAGAAGATGTTTGAAGAAGGTGTAGAGATTGATGGAGAAATGCATTATAAAGGCTCTGAAGCACATAAAGCGACAGTTGTTGGTGATACAGTTGGAGACCCATTCAAAGATACTTCAGGTCCATCATTGAACATTTTATTGAAATTAATGTCAGTTGTGGCACTAGTTATTGCTCCAATGATTTAATACTGTCCTAAAGATTTAAAATAGTTTAAGATATTTATAGATCATTTTAAAAAGCTCTGTCTTCCTTAGGCAGGGCTTTTTTTGTTACAGATTCGTTAAAGGCAAGGTGTTTTAGAGGGATTTAAAACAAAATACCGCAAAAACAAGTATATTTAATGACGCAGAAAATGCGTTATATTGGTATCTATTTCAATTAGAAGCCATTTAGGCGGAATTTTTGTTTTAATAACTACTCAAGTAAAATACATAGGATGAATATTAAAGGTCCATTTTTCTTCTCAATATTAATTATAGGTGTTTTTGTAGCCTCTTATTTGCCCAATATCAACATGGAGCAAAAAGAGTCTGTTTTAATGCAAACCATACTAGGTGGTGTGAAACAGCTACATTATTCCCCTGACGAAATAAATGACTCTTTTTCTAATGAAGTATACGATCTCTATATAGACAGAATTGATTCTGGTAGAAGATGGTTTACAACTTCAGATCTTGCTCAATTAGAGGAATGGAGATCAAAAATTGATGATGGGATTGTAAATCCTAATTATGATTTTTTTGATTTATCAATAGAATTGAAAAAAGCAGGTCTCAAAAAGGCAGAATCTTTCTATAAAGATTTATTGGCTCAACCGTTTGATTTTACAAAAACGGAGGATGTTGAATTAGATGGAGACAAAAAAGAATTTGCCAATAACGATGCAGAACTAAAAGAATACTGGAGAAAAAATCTAAAGTATGATGTGATGAACAATCTTTCTGTCAAGTTGGAAAAGCAAGAGAAGGCATTGAAAGAAGAGAATTCCGATGTTGAAGAAGAAGGGGAAAAGAAGGAACCAGTAGTAATAAAATCAAAAGAGGAATTAGAAATAGAAGCAAGGAAAGATGTTCTTGAAAGATATGAGGATTGGTTTGCAAGATTAAATGATGAAAGAAGGTCAGACTACCTTTCACATTATTTAAATGCAATCACAAATGTATTTGATCCCCACACTTCCTACTACCTTCCAAAGGATAAGGAAAATTTTGACATAAATATGTCCGGTACCTTAGAAGGAATTGGTGCAAGATTACAAACTCAAGATGAGTATACGAAAGTAATCAGCATTGTACCTGGTGGACCAGCTTGGAAAGGCAAAGAACTAGAAGTGGAGGACCTTATCATGAAAGTTACTCAAGGAGAAGGAGCTGATGCTGACGATGTTACTGATTGGAGAATTGATGACGTAGTAGCAAAAATCCGTGGCAAAAAAGGAACGGATGTAATTTTGACTGTGAAGAAAGTCGATGGTTCAATTAAAGATGTAAAGATAACAAGAGATGTTGTTATCCTAGATGAGGGATATGCAAAATCTGCCATTATGAATTATGAAGGCATTGAAGATGTAGGTTATATCAAATTACCAAGATTCTATGCCGATTTTAATAGAAAAGGAGGCAAGAGTTGCTTTGTAGACGTTGCCAAAGAAATTGAAAAATTAAATGCAAGAGGTGTCAGCGGAATTATTCTTGATCTTAGAAATAATGGAGGTGGCTCTTTGAGAGATGTTGTTAAGATGTCTGGTCTATTCATAGAGGAAGGTCCTATCGTTCAAGTAAAATCTAGAGATAGAAAACCTGAGGTACTAGAAGACGAAGACCCTAGAGTTCAGTATGATGGTCCATTAATAGTTATGGTAAATCAATTTTCTGCATCAGCATCTGAAATTTTAGCAGCAGCAATGCAAGATTATAAAAGAGCGGTAATAGTAGGTACGAAGTCAACTTTTGGAAAAGGGACTGTGCAGCGTTTTTATGATCTAGATAATGCCATTAGAGGAAATGATGAATTAAAGCCTTTAGGGGAAGTTAAGTTAACTATACAGAAGTTTTATAGAGTCAATGGTGGATCTACTCAACTGAGAGGAGTGACACCAGATATTATCTTGCCAGATAATTTTACTTATATCAAGACAGGCGAGCAAGATCATGAGCATGCAATGGAGTGGTCAGAAATTCCTGCTGTAACGCACACACAGAAAGCATATAAATTGTCTAATCTACAAACGCTAAAGAAAAATTCTGAAAACCGAATTGCTTCTTCAGAAGTATTCCAAAAAGTTTTGGAAAATGCTAGTAGATTAAAAAGACAGCAAGATAAAACCACCTATCCTTTAAACTTTGAAGTTTATCAAAAACTTGAAAAGGAGATAGAAGAAGAAGCTGCTCAATTTAAAGACATTTTTAAGCCAATTGAAAAACTTAAAATTGAAAATTTAGCTGTTGATCTTGAGCTTATTAAAGCGGATGAATCCAAAAGTGCTAGAAATGAAGATTGGATTGAGTCTCTTAATAAAGATTCTTATATCGAAGAAACGCTTCTGATCATGAAAGACATGGTGAAAGGATAGAAAAATGTTTATTCGGTTATTTTTTCCAATGTTATGCCTACGGCAGTTAATGAGATTTGGAAATTTTCCGACATTTAAAATCTATCTGCAACTACTTTAAGCAAACTCATAAAAAAACCTGGTAAGATCAAACTTGCCAGGTTTTTTTATGTGTATTGGCAACAGTATTCATACCTTTGGAAAAATTAGAAGCCTTTGAATTTCCTTACTGTTGAAAAAGTATCCAAGATCTATGGCGACAAGGTCTTATTTGAAAATATCAACCTTCAAATCAATGAAGGGGAAAAGGTAGCCATTGTGGCTAGAAATGGCTCTGGTAAAACGACTTTGATGCGTGTCTTATCAGGAGAAGAGCCAGGAGAAGGCGAAAATGCCTCCATCCATTTTAAGAAAGGAATCAAAATTGGATTTTTAAAACAAGAGCCAGAATTCAAAGAAGATGATACTATCTTAGATTGCATTTACCGATCGGACAATCCTACCATAAAAATCATAAAAGAATACGAGTTAGCCCTTGCAGCTGAAAACAACGAGCAGGCCCTCGAAGAAGCTACCACCAAAATGGATGATGCCAAAGCTTGGGAAATGGAAGCACGTATCAAAGAGACGCTAGGTCGATTTGCAGTTACTGATATAAATAAACATGTCTCTGTTTTAAGTGGTGGACAAAGAAAACGAATCGCCTTAGCAAAGCAGATAATTGAAGAACCAGATTTTCTTATTTTAGATGAGCCTACCAATCATCTGGATGTTGAAATGATAGAGTGGTTGGAAAATTATTTAAGCCATCCTTCTTTGACGGTACTTATGGTGACACACGATAGGTATTTTTTGGAAGTAGTTTGTGATACTATTCTGGAATTAGAAAAAGGAAAACTCTATAAACATAAAGGCAACTATTCTCAATTTTTAGAACGTAAAGCAAGTCGGGAGCAGAATGAAGACGTTGTTTTGGATAAGACAAAGAAACTCCTCAAACGAGAATTAGACTGGGTGAGACGATCGCCAAAGGCTAGAACTTCAAAGTCCAAGTCTAGAGTAGATTCTTTCTACAACTTGAAAGAGTCTGTAGAAGGAAAAGAAAAGAATGAAAAATTGCAGATCGATATAAAGGGACAGCGAATGGGCAGCAAGATTGTCGAACTGCTCTACATTTCAAAGTCTTATGGAGATTTGAAATTGATTGAAAACTTTCATTACAAGTTTAAGAAGAATGAGAAAATTGGTATCGTAGGAAAGAATGGAACTGGAAAGTCCACTTTTCTTAAAATGCTCACGAAAGAAATTCGACCAGACGAAGGCAAGGTAGTCATAGGGGGAACAATTGTTTTTGGACACTATACCCAAAATGGCCTTCAATTAGAAGAAGATAAAAGAGTGATTGATGTCGTACGAGATATTGCAGAGTATATTCCATTGGATAAAGGGCAAAAATTATCTGCGGCTGGTCTCTTAGAGCGATTTTTATTTTCAAGAAATCAACAACAAGTATATGCTTCACAGTTAAGTGGGGGAGAACGTCGTAGACTTTATTTGTTAACCATCTTGATGACGAATCCTAACTTCCTTATTCTGGATGAGCCGACAAACGATCTTGATATTATTTCCTTAAACATCCTAGAAGATTTCCTAATGGAATTTCCAGGCTGTGTTTTGATTGTCTCGCACGATAGATACTTTATGGACAAGGTCGTTGACCACATCTTTGTATTTGAAGGAGACGGCAAGGTCAAGAATTTTAATGGCAACTATACACAATACAAAAGATTGAAATCGGCAGAACAAAAAGCAGCTTCAAAAGCGGCTTCAAAAAATAAAACTTCAAGTCCTAAAGCATCCAGACAATCTGATGAACCAAAAGCGAAAAAACTCTCTTACCTAGAACAAAAAGAATTCAGCAAGCTAGAAAAAGACATCATGAAATTGGAAACCAGAAAAGCTGAAATCATGGAGTTGTTTAACAAGCCAGATATGGCTGGCGATAAGATTGAAGAGCTGTCTATAGAGCTAGGAGATATTGGTAAGTTGATTGCAGAGAAGGAGGAAAGATGGGGAGAATTGGCGGAGTTTATATAGGGTAGTTTATTGTGTTTAGTTCATGGTTTTATTTTTATTGTGTTTCTGAAGCTTGAAGTGGGGAGAGCTTCCGTAACATGTCCGAAAAGCCTTTCTTAAAACGGTTCTTACAAAAATTATGGGGAGCATGTTTCAGAAGCTTTCAACGCGCAAACCCATGCTTCAAGCTTCAGAAACACAGAATAAATTTGAATTATTTTGAGATCCAATGCTTCCTTTCCTTGCATCTCTAAATACATAGTTTAAGACTAGAGTTTTATGAAAAAAATCGATTTCCAAATACAGCACAATACAAGTAAGTTTTACAAAGGGGTGTTCAAAAGAAAGGCAAAAAACGCCAGAGGCGTGATATTATTGTAGCCCAGTGTGTAAACACTGGGTACGGGAAATGAGCTGAATTCATTTGGCGTGATTTTTAAGAAAAATCATGACAAATGGCTTTCGAGGATTACGTGCATTTCCAGCCCTTTCGGCTAGAAATGAGGTAAAGAATTTAAGTTACACAATTATCAAAAGTTGATTTTCAATGATTTAAGTTTTATCTGACAATCCCTTTTATTGTGTTTTTGAAGCTTGAAGCAAGGAGAGCTTCCGAAACATGTCCGAAATCCTTTCTTAAAACGGTTCTTACAAAAATTATGGGGAGCATGTTTCAGAAGCTTTCAACGCGCAAACCCATGCTTCAAGCTTCAGAAACACAGGAATAAATTTGGATTATTTTGAGATCCAATGCTCTTTAAGACCAAGATAAAAAAATCCTAAAATCCTAAAATCCTAAAATCCTAAAATCCATTAATCCATTAATCCATTAATCCATTAATCCATTAATCCATTAATCCATTAATCCTAAGAATCCTAGTACAGACAAATGAACGGGGGAATAGATAAAATATTTTAATGGAATTGTTTAATGATGTTTTCCAGATAAACATTAGGACTACATATCACCACGATGAACGATGAACGAAAAAACGATGAACGCCCCCCTATAAATCAGTCGTCCAATGATCATCCCTATTCTCAAGTTCGGATCTTCTTCTTTCCAATTCTGCCAGTCTTCTTCTCTCGAGTTCTGCCTGTCTCCTTTCTACTTTAGTCATACTAAAAACATCTTGTGCTAAGAAAGGGGTATCCTTAGAGACAACTTCATTGGCATAAATGTCCTTCATGCTTTCTATCTCATTATCCTCCAGTTCATCTCTAAAATAGAAGGCAGTGAAAATACCAACGATGGCACCAAAAAGGTGCCCTTCCCAAGAAACGTTTCCTTCTTGGTTAGGACCAATGCCAGCAAAATATCCAGAGTACATGACCGTAACAACCAAGGCTAGAATAATTGATTGAAGACTTTTTCTGAAGATACCTGTCCAAAAGATAAACGATAGTAGAGCATAGACAACTCCTGAAGCTCCAATATGAGGGAGACTGCAACTCCTATTGAAATCTGTCCCGCAAAAAAAGAGATTGCCCAAGAGCCACAATGCTATGCCACTAAGAAAGTACATCATGAGAAAACCCCTAGCAGCCACTTTTTCATAAAAATAAAATATAGAAGTACACATGACTATAAATGGAATGGAATTGCTGACTATGTGATCTAAACTACCATGGAGTAAAGGAGAGAAAAGAATTCCGGTAAGTCCCCAAGGGTCTCTGGGTAATACACCAAGAATACCAGGTCTGAATCCACTCACTGTCTGAAGGGCAAAAATCACCCAAATAACAGCAAGGAATACCAATGGTACCAGTAGCGCCCTTTTAAATCTATTTTTTTCGGAATTGTAAGATTCTTCCATTACTAGAATTCGGTATCTGTTTATTTGCTTCAGGATGCCTATGTGCTTATTCGTGTCTTAGGCAATAAAGTTGCTTTCAAGAAATTAAGTTTCGCTTAATAAACAAGTAAAATTAGTACAAGTTTAAAACGATGTAGGTAGAATGTGAAAGGAATGCTCCAATCTAGTCCTTTTGGACCTTACAGACATGATTAGTAACTAAGAGAGCTTAGCCAAGCTGTGGAGCCACTAGCGAACAACCATCAACAAACAACAAATAACTATCAACTAATTCGGATACCTCCTTCTAATCAAATCAATAAACTGTTTAGCCCTATTTATTTTAGAAGGACTATCCCAATTATAAGACGCTACATAGTTGTTTAAAATGAAATTTTTTGCTTCTTCAAAAGAACCTAAACTGTTTAAGGTTCCCAAGGCATTATTGAAAGCAAATTGATCGTCTGACCACAACTCTCTAATCATGGATATTTTATCATTTAGTCCAATTGACTTGGTCAAATCGGTGATTGGTGCAGAACCAAGTCTATCTGATACTTCAAATACCTTTTTGCTATTGTGAAGATCGAAGTATGCCGCGATTGTACTAGCTGCAGGAACTGAAGTAGGAGTAGGTATACTTTGTACTGGTTGTTGAACTACCGGCGGAGTATAATTAGTAACAGGCTCTTGTTTTACTGGTTCTGGCATCGGAGGTGGAGGTGGCGGGGGAGTTTGCACACTCTTAGCTTGCTGCGAATGCATGCTATTTACATCTTTTAGATGATCCACATTTATGATAATAGGTTTGGTATATTTTTCTTTAGGAGTGTCTTGTTTGAATTTATCATTAGTAGTGGAAGTCTTATTTTGCGCTTCAGCCATTCTTTCATTCAAAGTCTTTGGCTGATTTGAACTGCCATTCGTATGGTTAGATTCTATTTGACTTTGGTTATTAGCAGCTTGATTATAGTTTGCTACTGGTTCAACCGTAGGTGTTCTTACAACAGGTGTTGTGTGTACTGGAGCTGTCTCAACAACAGGAGGGATGACTTCAGTTACTCTCTCAACAACAGGTGGTTTTTCAACAACAGGAGGTGTAGTTATGATTGCTGCCTTCTCCTCCGCTTTAGGTGGTTCCACTTTTGGTTCAAACTTAGCTGTTTCTTGCTTGGTAGTTGGCAGTGATTCCTCACTAGATAAGCAAGCTTCGTACAATTGAGAAACATAGGTTCTCATCAAATCTTGTTCGATTTTAGAAATATTGCCATCTATGCTCATACTGTTATTGAGCGAATTAATCTTCTGAAGTAATATTTGAAACTTTCCTAAATCCATAAATTGTTGTTATTGCGAAAATATTCTTTTAAATTATAGCTTATGCCTTAAATTAAACTAATTTAAGAACGAATTTATTCAATGAATTAGTCTTTTTTTCATTTGGCCCAATAAATTTCGCTTAATTTGGCCAATTATTCATATGTCAATCAAAATTAATGTTCTTAGAACCACATTTTAGAGGTCAACGTAGTGGATGGATAGAAGTTATCTGTGGATCTATGTTTTCTGGAAAAACAGAAGAATTGATCAGAAGGTTAAAGCGATCCAAGATTGCTAACCAAAAAGTAGAGATTTTTAAGCCTCAAATAGATACGCGATACGACAAATCTAAAGTCGTATCACATGATGCCAATTATATCTTATCGACGCCCGTAAGCTCTTCAAACGAGATCTTAAATCTTGTCAACAGCGTCAATGTTGTCGGCATAGATGAAGCCCAATTTTTTGACGAAAATTTGCCTGAAGTTTGCCAACAATTGGCCCTCAAAGGGATTCGTGTTATTGCTTCAGGTTTAGATATGGATTACATGGGTAAGCCGTTTGGGCCAATGCCTACTTTACTTTCTGTAGCAGAGTATATTACTAAACTGCATGCGATCTGTTCTCATTGTGGAAATCTAGCTACACATTCCTATCGTTTTAGTGGTGAAAATGGCCAGGTAGCTTTGGGCGAGACAGATAAGTATGAAGCCAGGTGCAGAACCTGTTATCATATGGGGAATATATTGAACCTTCGTACTACAGATGGAGGAAGCTAGATTAAAGTAGAAAGCTAATAAAAGTAGAAAGCATAAGCAGATAAAGTTTAAAGTCGAAAAGAAAGTAAAAAGTGTAAACTTAAAAGTTTCGACTTTCTTTTCGACTTTCTCTGCATTCAGCTTTAGCCTTTAAACAAAAAAAGCCTCGCCGAAAGGCGAGGCTTTTTTTATATAGAAAGCATATTTCTTTTAGTTCATTATCAAGGTCCAAGTACCACATTCCTTGTCTTTTGCACCGGCATCTCTTTTGAAAGTAGTTTGCCTCATTGCAGAAGAAATGTCTTGCAAGGCAGTTCTATCTTTAATGGTCGAGCCTCCTCTATTGATTTTAGAGTAAATGACCTTTCCAGATTTATTGATACAAATGTTAAAAACCACCTTACCTTCATGACTAAGGTCTTTTGGATAAACCCTTTTATCTACTTCTCTTTGTAGTTTACCAATGCTATTGAAATAGCCATCTCCACCAGGACCTGCTTCCCCTTTTCCATCTTGATCAGAATTTCCAGATGTTCCAGATCCAGATTTTCCATCACCAGGAGTGCTTGATGTCCCATCCGTGCCAGCTCCACCAGTACCTGATCCAGAAGATTTCTTTTTTGCAGCGGCATCTGCAGCGGCTTTTCTTCTAGCTTCAGCAAGGGCTCTTTTTTTCCGCTCGGCATCCGCTTTTTTCTTTGCTTCCGCTTTTGCTCTAGCAGCGTCTTGCTTCTTTTTTTCTGCAGCTTCGGTTTTCTTTTTTTCTTCTGCAGCTTTCTTCTTAGCAGCAACTCTTCGTTTTTCAGCAAGTTCTTCACGTTTCTTTTCTGCCTCAGCTTCTCTTCGCTTTTTCTCTTCAAGAGATTTTTTTAAGGCAATCTCCTTGTTTTGAGCCTCTATCAATTCCCTTTCCGCTTCCGCTGAAGTTTCTGGTGCCGCATCAACGACATCTGGCTCTGGAGCAGTTTCTTCAATATCGGCAGTTTCCTCTGGTTGAATATCTTCCGGAGTAACCTCTTCTTCTTCAACCTCTTCAACGATATCTTCTTCGATTGTCTCTTCAATAAGCTCTTCTTCCTCCGCAGGCTCAGGTGCTGCTTCGGCAGTCGAAGACTTTGCAGCTGAAGATTCTTTAAAATCTTCAAACTTTAGCTCTTCTTCAAAGTCATCTCTGAAGTCAATAGTGACCACTTCTTGAAATCTTGGAGGATCAGGTTCTTGAACAGAAAGACATCCACGCAAAGCACATAACACTAAGATTCCGTGAAACACCAATGATATTACCCTAGCTCTCCTTGAATAGGGGCTATTTTCTATGTCTAATGAATATGCTGCTGTACCGCTCATAATTATAAGGGTTTGATGTATACCTATTAACTCATAAACCAATCCAATTAGTTTTACGAGACACTAATATTAACAAATAAACTAGAATAAATAACGATTAATTGATAAGCTGTTAAAAAAATTAAGAATTTATCAGTCTTGTTCCTCAATTAAGCCATTAGACTTAAAAATAATATTATCTGAATCCCTATTGTTCTGCTCTAAAATAGAATCTAGGTCATTTAATGCAATCTTGCGCAAATTACCGTCAGGTTCAATAAAGTGTGGAAAATATTGAAAACCCTCCAATAATTTTGCTGCAGCTAAATGAACCTTGTTTTTGCTGTCATGAATGTATTCCATGGCTATAAATGGGATAGATCCTTTGCCGAGGGCTTTAGCCATACCACTGATTACCTTATCCTCGGCGCCTTCAACATCTATTTTTACAATTTTAGGAATAGAATCAACTTCTGATAATAAGGAATCTATTTGGATAGCATTCACCTTAATCTTTTTTGCAGGATTTTTTTTGAACCAATTGCTTCCCTTATACTGATCTATATCCATAGAATTGTATTCTGAATAAAGGATGGGAAATTCATGAAATTCTATTTGGCCTTTTTTATCTGAGGCTGCTAGATGATTGATCGAAATGTTAGCATGTGCTTGGGTATTTTGTTTTAGAATTTTAAACATCTCCGTAGAAGCTTCTACACAGATTACTCGTCCGCGTGAACCGACCAAACTAGATGCCAACAAAGAGAAATACCCGAAGTGTGCTCCAATGTCTAAGAAGCTGTCTCCAGCCTTTAAATTGTTAATCAGGAATTGAGCAAGCCGGATTTCTGAATCATGTGTTTTTGCTCCAGTTAGATAAAGATCTATCCCAGCTGGAAGAACTACCAGCATTTCGGTACCAAAAAATGTTGTACAGGATTTAGAAGCTCCCTTTTTTGTTAATGGATACCTTATTTTTTTGTGAACAAATAAATTAATGTAGCCAAGCGGATTCGAGAGGATTCTGTTTAATTTGGAACCTCTAGTCAAATCCGCAATGGCAGCTAATTTATTTTGCATTATAATTATTATTCAAAAAGATCTCCTTGACCATTATCTACATCAAATTCGATGCTGTCTCCAGGGCTTAAGGTGTCTCCAGCTTCTTCCTCTTCTAGCAAATGTACTTTAGTGATCTTTTTATCATGCAGTTTATTTCCAATTGATTTCCAACCTTTCACATCTATAAAACCAGCGACTTCTAATTCGTAAGTTTCTGTTGTCTTTTTGCCTTTAGCATCGTACACGATGATCGGATTTTCATCCGTAGAAGCAAATAGAAGTTTAGAAGATTTATGATCAGTAATGAAAGAAAATTTTGTGTCTAATGTCAGGGTTTCTATAATGAATCTTTTGACGAAAGTCCAACCTTTTATCCCATCAAAATAAACAACATTTAAAATATCGCTTTCATTAAATTTTTGAATTAAAGCCAGATTTGGAACATCGTATTTTTTGTTTGCTTCAAAGTCAGAAAGTTCATAGCTGCCATCGTTGTAAATCGCCAAGATGTAATCCCCTGTATCGAAGTCACCGAGGAATCGTCCTCTTTCGTCATTATTAATCCTACCACTTGTTTCATCCATCCATACTTGAATGGCGCCAAGCGTTGATTGTCCTACATCTAATTGGGTAACCTTTCTAATAGGGTAAGGTGTAACAGTATTTCCTTTTGAACCTCTTCCTTTGATAGAGAGATCTTGAAAGTCGAAAGGGAATATTTTCTTTCTAGCGGAGCTACCTTGTGTCAACTGAATATTTACCAATTCAGATTCTCCATTAGGGTTTTCTGTAAAATAAACCACTCTGGAATTTTTGGCTGCAGAACCAACGACATATGCCTTGTCTCTAGTGACACCTGTTACATTAAATCGTTTGGCAAAAGACCTACCTGTTTTGGCGTCCGTGTAGATCATATTGTATGTGGTTCTGTCGTCCCCTTTTTTCCAAACGGCCACATGGATAATATCTTTTCCAATCAGCACTTTTTCACCAATTCTAACCACCTTACAAATCCCTTCTTTTGTGAAGGCAATGATGTCATCTATGTCAGAACATTCAGAAACAAACTCATCCTTTTTCAAGCCATAACCAATAAAGCCATCTTTTCGATTGACATAAAGTTTGGCATTATTAGCGACGACTGCTTTGGCCTCTATGGTTTCAAAAGAAGAGATCATAGTTCTACGTTCTCTTCCCTTGCCATATTTTGCTAAGATTCTTTCAAAGTGTGCAATCGCATAGTCTGTCAAATGCTTTAAGTTGTAAAGCACCTGTTTTAATTCTTCTTCAAGGTTTGCTATTTGTTCGTCAGCTTTAAATTTATTGTATTTAGAAATACGCTTTATTCTAATCTCTGTTAATCTTGTAATGTCTTCGTCTGTAATATCTCTTTTAAGGGCGATTTTTTTGTCGCCTTTTTTACCTTTATTAGAAGGAGTTGAGAAGAATTTATTTAAACCTTTTCTGATTATTTTCAATACCGCCTCCCAAGATTCTGCTTCTTCAATATCACGATAGATCCTTTCTTGGATGAATATTTTTTCTAGGCTGGCAAAATGAAGTTTTTCTAATAGTTCTCCTTTTCGAATTTCTAACTCTTGCCTGAGTAGATCTTTTGTGTGATCTGTACTTATTTTTAATAAATCATTTACATTAGAAAAAATAGGCTTGTCATTTACAATGATACAAGCGTTTGGAGAAATAGAAATTTGACAGTTTGTAAATGCAAACAAAGCATCAATAGTGACCTCTGGTGAAACGCCTGATGCCAGTTCGATGACGATTTCTACCTCTTGAGCTGTATTGTCAGAAACTTTTTTGATTTTGATAGTACCCTTATCATTGGCTTTCAAAATGCTATCTATCATTGAGGTAGTTGTGACACCA
>CALIIW010000157.1 GCA_938018185.1 uncultured Saprospiraceae bacterium | reverse complement strand
CTCGCTCAGAATGACAATCCTTTATTTAACCCAATCTTAAGATTTTAGATAATCAATATTCTTGTAATTACCCTAAATTTTTAAGCAAAGCATCCTAAGAATCTCAAAATAGATTATTCACTTAAAACAGCGATACACTTTAACTCAATAGCAATTGGCGTCGGCAAGGAATCAATGCCAACAGTGGTTCTACAAGGCAAGGCATCCTTAAAGTATTCTGCATAAATGCGATTGTAAGTATCAAAGTCTCTTTTCATGTCCGTCAAAAATACCGTCACGTCAACAAGATCTTCCCATTTTGCCCCACTATCTTCTAAAACCAGCCTTATATTTTTGAAAACAGAATGACACTGAGCTTCAAAGTCAAAAGTCTTGTAATTACCTGAAGGACTTTGTGTCAAGCCCGGAACAATGTTTGTATCTGGTGTCCTAGGTCCTATACCTGAGAGGAATAATAAATTTCCAACCTTTCTAGCATGAGGGTATAAACCAACAGGTTTAGGTGCATTTTTGGCATTAATTTTTTGATTTGACATCTTTACTATTTATTCAGCAACAATTAATATAGTAGGCTCGTTTTCTCAAGTATAACTTTATACTTATTTTTGCAAAATTAGAAATTAATCTCGTCCGAAGTAAATATGCCATTTTTAAGATTCTATTTTATCCTTTTTGCTTTCTTTTATTCTTTTAATCTCTTTGCACAAGGGAATACCTTAGTTACAGGAAGCTTGTCTGGAGAGTCAGCCATAAAATTCATCGAATTAAGGGTGAATGAATCCTATTTAAATGGGGAAGTAAAGGAGTATTACTCCAATGTTCTTGAAGATGGAAGTTTTGCTTTCTCTGTTCAAATAAATCAGGGACAGCTTGTTAGATTGAAATTTGGCGAAAACTCAGGGATGATCTACCTAGAGCCTGGTGATTCACTCCATATATATACGGATGTCGTCAATTTTCAAAGAGCCTTCGCCTTTACAGGAAAAGCAGCTGAAAACAATAGGTACCTCTCGAAATACTATAAAGAAAATCCTACGGAAGCCAATCCGTTTAAATTAGTTCAGTATCGTCAGGGAATCCATTGGTATGACATAAGTCCTGAAATGGATACCAAAATGAGAAACTTTACCTCAGAGGAATATATTCATTTATTGAATGACAGAAAAGAAAAAGCCTTGAGCTCCTTACTGGCACATGAAAAATATCATCCAAATTCTACTTCTAATGATTTCAAAAAATATATAGAGGCTGAGATTATTTACGATTGGGCTTATCATATTTTGGCTCATGGCCACATTTATGAAAAAATAAAGTCTATCGAAAGATCCTATTTTGATTTGCTAAGTAATGTATCCTTAACAAATGATCAAATAGGCAATTTTAGATATAGGCAATACTTGAAAGCCTATATGGACAAGATGTATATGTTCGATGCCGTGAAAGCGGACAATCCTTATCTCGGGATTTATAGATTATCAGAATCAAGATTAAGTGGACAGTCTAAAGAATTTGTTCAAAGTGAAATGATCTGCACTGGTTTTTCGAAAAAATATATTTCTGAATTGATTCCGGTTTATGAAGAGTTTTTACACGGTTGCTCTAACAGCTATTCAGAAAAGGTTGCCATTACTTTTGAAGAGGCCATGCAGAATGCTGTAGGCTCTGCAGCATCAAATTTTGTAATTAGAAATAGCCAGGCAGAAGAGGTGACTTTAAATTCCTTAAAAGGGAAAACCATCTATTTGAATTTTTGGGCATCTTGGTGCCAACCATGTGTAAGAAAAATGCTTGAGTTAAAAGACCTTGAAGGTGAACTTAAAAATTCGAATGTTGAATTTGTACATATTTCCTTTGATAGGGACGAAAGTACTTGGGCTTCAACTATTAGATCTTTCAATTTTAAAGGCATTCATGCACTTGCAACAGATGGAGTGAATTCCGAATTAGCAAAGGCATATGGTGTTAGAGCAATACCGCAATATTTTATTATAAATAAAGAAGGAAAATTTGCTCCCAAACCGACCACCCATTCAGTAGATGAGTTAAAGAAAATATTGGTTTCATTAGATAGCAAATAAAGTATGAAATACTTAAGTACAATCTTGTTTTGTTTTTCACTTGTTTTGACCTCTTATAGTCAAGATGAAGTTTTAATACATGTAGATGAGATGCCGTACTTTCCTGGTTGCAATGATTTTGGCGAAAAGCAAAAGAAGGCAAAGAGAAGATGCTCTAATGATAATTTGGTTTCATTTATTGCCAATAATATTAAGTATCCTGAAGCAGCAAAAGAAGAAAGATTAGAAGGAACAGTATTAGTGAGTTTTGTGATAGATAATAAAGGATTTCTAAAAGATCCATTTGTATTAAGAGATATTGGAGGTGGATGCGGTGAAGCGGCCCTAGATGTGGTTAGACAAATGGTAAGATGGGAACCTGGTGTAAATAAAGGCCAATCAGTAAATGTAAAATTAAACCTACCCATAAAGTTTTCTCTATCTGGAGAAGGATCTCTTGACCATACAATTAGTTGGGGCACAATAAAAGGTACTAAGGTTACCAAGAAGTCGCTTAAAAGTAATATTGAAGAAGCAATTATTGTGAGAGATGCTTTTGGTAACACTGTAAGTGTAACTGAGTTGATCTTTGCTTATGAACGCAAAAAGAAATTTCTTGATGCTTTAAGCAAAGGACATATCAACACAGCTCAGAGAAAGGTTTTGAAAAAAGTCAAACCAGGCGGTATTTTGACAATCTCCGCCACAATCCAGCAAGGTGCAAATTTTATTGAAGTAGATAGAGAATTTGAGATTGTTAAGTAGGGATAGGGTCAGTTATTTATGATAAATAAGGACGCGATAAATCATGCTCCTACATGTCTTTTGCCAAGCAAAATTATATTCCAGTAAACATTGTTTTATGTTTCTGAAATTTTTATAAAAAATAGAACTTCACCTCAAAGGAAACAGACTTATTAAGTAATTCGATTAGATGACGTATTCTGTAAGATTTCTCCGCTCCACTGCGTTAAGGTTACTATAAGGACTGGCGAAATTAATTCAAACAAACAAATTGGATCCCTCAATTCTGCTATCGCTTCATTCCCCGAAAGAAAGGGACAGGCTGAATGACAATTTTCTATTTCAACATTGATGACTTATTGTCATTACCCTAAATTTACAAGCAAAGCATTGTTAAGAAGCTCGGGATGACAAATCCATTCCGGTGCCCTTCAGTCGAAATTAATCTGGTCACCAATACGTTGACCCCTCCACTCCGGTCCCCAATAGCTCAGGGGCAGGCAGGATGACAATCATCCTAGACAAAATCTTCAAATTAAATCAGATGCAGGGACGCGATTTATCGCATTTGCACTGATTGAGTTACCAACATCAGGTGTCTCGTTTACAAATGTATTCGTTTAAAACCAGACTGGTCAGAGATTGACAATAGGCTAAGAGCTAAGTGAAAATATAATAGCAGTAAAAAAAAGAAATGATATTACTTTCATTATACTATGTAAAATCAAAAACTAATCCTACACGTAACCGGATAATGATCAGAGATGAGCTCTCTTGTAATCATATGCTTTTCCACCTTAAACTTTTTATCAAGCAAAATATGATCAATGTGTAAGCCAGGAATGGTTCCAGCATAGGTGATTCCAAGGCCTCTTCCTTTTGATTTAAAAGCATTTTGCAAATCACCTGCAATCTTCCGAAAGGTATAGGATTGTGGGGTGTCATTAAAATCGCCACACACAATAACTGGATAAGGGGAGTGCTTCATGTGAGCGGCAACTAATCTAGCCTGAGAGGCTCTTTTAGAGGTTGCCCATTTTACTTTTGCCAAGACAAGCCTAATACCTTTTAGTGTTTGAACACCTGGTATGCTTATTAAATTTTCGGCTTCTTTACTTACACTATTTGATTGTAGGTGCATGTTATAAACCCTAACAATCTGATCTTGTATTTTTAGGTCTGCCCAGACTGCTGCATTAAAAGAATTTAAAAATTCTATTTTTCCTTTATCGAGGACTGGATAGGAAGTATAAATGGCAACGCCTTGGTTTTTGATTACATAATCATAATTCAATGTTTCCGCAAAAAACTTTACCCAAGAGTATTCTTGCAAACAAAGAATATCAGGCTTGGTCCGTTCATTTAAAAAATTGATCAATTTATTGATTTGCTTTTCTTTATGCTTTTTGTTTTTTGCACCATAGGTTTGCAAGCCGCCAATATTATATGTCATGATTTTAAATGAAGACGAATCTGAGTGCTTCGTTTTTGAATTCAATCCGATGTAGGAATCTAAATGGGAAGCTCCTGCTAGAATTACAAGCAGTGATAGTAGCCAATATTTTTTTTTGAGAATTATCCAAAGCCCAATGAATAAAATATTGGCAACAAGCAAATAAAAATAACCTGTTCCGAAAAAGGTGAATGGCCAGAGTTTGGTAGAAGGATTTGCGTAAGGGGCAAGATAACAGAGCAAGGTAGCTAGTAACAGGCCAATATTGCTGAGAACCAAAAGTGGGATAAGACGCTTCAATTAATAGGAGCTATTTTTTGTTTGATGCTTTCTCTAAAAAGGCTTCTTCCTCTTTAGTTAAACTAGAACGTCCTTTTTGTTTGATTTTGTCTAATATGGCATCTAATTGTTCTTCATAAGAACTAATATCATCACTGACAGCATGAGGTTTTTGATTTCTCTTCATTCTAGCTTTGCCTTCATTTTTATAAGCAACAGTCATTTTTTGCTTTCTAAAGAAGCCAACCACAGAATCACTCATCTTATTGATCGGTCGTCCAATGTCAGTTCCATTTCTCAAATTATGAATAAAGAACCAGCCCATCAAGGCACCACCTAAATGCGCAAAATGTCCTCCTGTATTGCTCATGCTTCCTATACCCATCAAATCGATAAATAAAATAACCATGACGATGTACTTCAACTTCACCTCTCCTAAAAAGAGTAATCTTATGGTAAAGTCAGGCGCCAATATACCAGAGGCAACAACAATCGCCATTACACCAGCTGAGGCTCCATAGGCAGGATTTCCAATATCAAAAGCTTGAGATAGACCCACAAATACAAAAGCACCTGTAAGTCCTCCTAAAAGGTAAAGTGGAAGAATTTTTTTATCTCCGATCAAATCTCCTACAATTCGTCCAAACCAGTAAAGGAATAACATATTGAATAGGATGTGCATAAATCCTACATGCAAAAACATTGAAGTGAAAAATACCCAAGGATGTATGAGGTCATAAACCCAATCTGAAGACAAGGCAAACCAGGATATGAACTTTTCAAATGGTGTTTCTGTACCATCTGGTGGTTTAAAACCACTGCCTAATGTGATGAATAATTTAACAAGATTGACAAAAATGAATATAACAACATTGACTATGATCAAACGAGTGATCATATTCCCTATTCTAAATTCACTTTTTATGTCTTGCCAAATTGAATCAAACATCAAATAAAAGTTTAACACTTTTTATACTAAACGAAAAGGATAAGGTTGTAGTTCAGTAAAGAAATCTAAAATCTTTTTTCTTTTTAAGCTTTTTTCTATGGTCTTTTGACGTATCCCCAAGAAAGCATCAATATAAAACCAGCCAAAACGCCTCCTAAGTGAGCAAAATGCGCAATTCCTGTGCTTATTCCAGATACCCCACTAAAAAGGTCAAATGCGATCAATCCGATCATTAAAAATTTGGCTTTTATTGGAATGGGTGGAAAAAGCAACATCAACTTAGTATCTGGAAAAAGTACGGCAAATGCTGTAAAAATACCCATGATTGCTCCTGAAGCTCCTACCACTGGTACATGAACAGCAGAGAAAGAATCTATGCCTAAATGTAATAACATGGCTCCAAATCCACAGAGCAGATAAAACATGAGGAATTTTTTGCTCCCAAGCGATTGTTCGACCATAGGTCCTAAAAAGAACAAGGACATCATATTGAACAAAATATGGCTGGTGCTTCCATGCATAAACATATGTGTAATCAACTGAAATGGTTGAAAATATTCTGTGCCTGGATAGAATAAATAGAGTACTCGATGATCTATCTCTGATAGGTTCATCTGAGGCATCAACATCGTTGCTCCGAAATAAATCAGCACATTAATGATCAACAAATGTTTAACAACTTCTGTGAGTCTTGACATATTTTACCTTATTGAATTTGAAATTTACTATAAAACCACATACTTCAAAATATTTTCGACAGATAAGCGAAATTATACCATTTATAACATCAAGTAAGATGGTATTAGTTTTCAAAGCGCTTATCTAGTTCTTCTAAATCATATTTTAGAAAACATTTTCTTCCATAAGGATTTTGGTAGGGTTCTTTACAGGCAAACAATTTATCTATCAAAGAGTTTATTTCTTCTTCAGACATCTTCACACCTCTTTTCAAAGCAGCGCTGCTAGCCAATGTAGCTGCAATCCCTTCTTTAATATTGCTTTTGAATTCTATATTCATCTTATACTGCTCCAACAGCTGATGAATCAATTGCTCTGCATCAAAGTTAGGAGAGCACTCCGCAGGAATCCCCTGCAGTATAAAAGAATTCTTGCCAAATTCCTTAAGGTCAAAACCCATGGTATTGATATCTGGAAGCAATTCTTTCAAAGATTCTGCATCTTGGGTATTCACATTTATATTGGTTGGGAATAGCTGTGCCTGGGTATGTTGGTTCTGGTTTTCTAAGTTTGACAAAAACTGTTCGTATAGTATTCTTTCGTGAGCTGCTTGTTGGTCGATCAATAAAAATCCGGATTTGATGGGACTAATGATGTACCTATTGTGTAGCTGATAAGGTGTTTTCTTTTCAGTAGCAAAATCATCCCCTGTTTCTTCGGTCCATTTGCTCTGAATGGTTTCGTGTTGCGTAACATTTTGATTTGGCACCTCAATATTTTCCAAGCCTTTGTATAATTTTTCCCAGTTGCCTAAATTCTTTTTCGCCAATCCTGAGCCAGGGTTAGCTTGAGCAGGATAATTTCCAAAGGAAGATTCTTTAGAATCTGATGTACTAGTGCTTGACCTATGAGAAAATGCTTTGGATTGGTCAAAGTCCAAGGTAGGCGTTATGCTATATTGGCCCAGCGCGTGCCTTATGGATACTTTCATGAAATTATACAGCATCCTCTCATCTTCAAACTTAATTTCTTGTTTGGTAGGATGAACATTGATATCAATCATCTTTGGGTCGATATCAATAAATATGATATAAAGAGGCAAAGCTTTTTCAGGTAATAATCCTTCATAGGAAGCCATTAAAGCATGGTGTAAATAGCCGCTTTTTATAAATCTATTATTTACAAAAAAGAATTGTTCACCTCTAGACTGGACGGCAAATTCTGGTTTCCCAATGAAGCCTTCCATTTTTAGAAACTCTGTATCTTCAGAAATAGGAACAAGTTTTTGATTGATTTTATTTCCAAAAAGACCAACAACCCTTTGCCTCAAATTGCCTGGTGGAAGATGATACAATTCATTTCCATTATGATGCAAGCTAAAAAACAGGCCTGGGTTTGACAACGCAATTCTGACAAACTCATCAACGATGTGTCGCATCTCCGTAGCATTCGCTTTTAGGAAATTTCTTCTTGCTGGAATGTTAAAAAATAAGTTCTTAATGGAGATACTGGTTCCAGCATTGCACTGACAGGCTTCTTGAGATTTGACTTCAGAACCTTCAATGACAATTTTTGTCCCTAATTCTTGATCTGCTTTTCTAGTTTTTAGTTCTACTTGAGCAATTGCTGCTATGGAAGCCAAAGCCTCGCCCCTAAAACCCATCGTCTTTATACTGAACAGATCTTTTGCTTGTCTTATTTTAGAAGTGGCATGTCTTTCAAAGCTCATTCTAGCATCCGTATCCGACATCCCGCTGCCATTATCCGTTATTTGGATCAAGGATTTGCCAGCTTCTTTTACAATGAGTTGAATTTCAGTAGCACCTGCATCAATCGCGTTTTCCATGATTTCTTTGACTGCAGAAGCAGGCCGCTGGATAACTTCTCCTGCAGCAATCTGATTAGCAATAGAATCTGGCAAAAGCTGAATGATGTCAGCCATTTATTTTTCTTTTTAAAATTTTAAAGGTAGAATTCCCTAAGCTTGCATTTAATTTAGAAAATCTAGTAGACTAGGTAGGTTTAAATATAAAATTAAATACGATAACAAAAGTAATACAAAAATAGTCGCGATTAGTATCATATTTGATTTAAATACCGCCTTTTTTCTTACGGTAGGGTGGCTTCCGTAGCCCTTTTTTTTGAATGCTCCAGCCAATCTATTTTTCACTTCTTCCGCATCGCCACTATTAATGGCTTCTATTTCCCTCACTCTTCGGGCACGTTCCTCTTTCACAGGGTCCCAATACATAGGTTTGTAATCATAATGGTTGGGTTTGGGAGTCTTAAAAAACTTAAATATGGCCATGATTACTGCTTTTTCTATAACTAAGATGCAAAAACATTGCTGCTTGACGTAATAATTTATAGATAATGTCAAATGTAATAGCCACATTATCAATAGTCAAGCTATAAAACCCAAATACAGGAACATTTGCAAGACAAAAAACGTTTTTAAAATTGCTAAGCGCTACAAATAAGATTAACTTTAAGCTTTGAATTGATTTTATAGGATGGTAATATATACAACAAATTAATGAGCGATTCAATAAAGCACGAATGCGGAATTGTGCTTATACGCTTACTACGCCCACTTTCATATTATAACGATAAATACGGCACCCCGTTTTATGGCCTTAACAAGCTGCGTCTTATGATGCAAAAGCAGCGAAATAGGGGACAAGATGGCGCTGGAATAGCAGTTATAAAGTTAGATCCAAAGCAAGGTGGAAAGTACATAAGCAGAAAGCGAAATATTACACCACAAAATTATCTTGATGAACTTTTTAACGATGTCTACAAGAAGTTCAGCAAGCTTTCCAAAAAAAAATTAACAGACCCAGAATATCTAAAAGCTAATCTTCCATATATGGGAGAATTGCTGATGGGACACCTCCGTTATGGTACGCATGGTGACAACTCTGTTGAAACCTGTCACCCTTTCTTGAGGCAAAATAATTGGATCAGTAGAAATCTATGTCTCGCAGGAAATTTTAACCTGACCAATGTGGATGAATTATTTGGAGAATTGGTAGACCTTGGCCAATATCCAAAACAAAAATCTGACACAGTTACCGTCTTAGAAAAGATAGGCCATTTTCTTGACGACGAAGTTCAACGTTTGCACACCTGGTACAAACCAGATGGGCTTTCTGCCAAAGAACTTAATGAGTTGATCTTTGAACATTTAGATGTCCAAAGACTATTGAAGCGCGCTTGCCGAAAATTTGATGGTGGCTACGTGATGGGTGGCATGATAGGACATGGAGACGCTTTTCTACTTAGAGATCCAAATGGCATTAGACCAGCCTTTTATTTCAAAAATGATGAGATTGTTGTAGCCGCTTCAGAACGACCAGCTATCCAAACCGCTTTTGATGTCCATCATTCTCTAGTTAAAGAAGTTCCACCTGGCAAAGCACTTATCATAAAGAAAAATGGAGACTTCAGTATTCAAAGAATACTTAAAAAAACCATACAAAAATCTTGTTCTTTTGAGCGAATTTATTTCTCAAGAGGTACAGATCGCGATATTTATCTAGAAAGAAAAAACCTTGGAGAAAGGTTGGCAAAGAAAATTTTGAAAAAGGTCAACTACGATGTAAAGAATACCGTTTTTTCTTTCGTCCCCAATACTGCTGAAACTGCCTTTTATGGTTTAGTAAAAGGTCTGGAAACTGCATTGAACGAAAGAAAGAAAAAGAAAATTCTTCAACTAGGAAAAGATATCAAACCTGCCAAGCTAAACAGCATCATGGATGAAACCATCCGTGTTGAAAAAATAGCTGTGAAAGATGCTAAGTTAAGAACGTTTATTGCTGACGATACTTCTAGAAATGATCTTGTCTCCCACATCTATGATGTCACCTATGGCATTGTAAATAATGACAAAGACACCTTAGTACTTTTGGATGACTCAATCGTGAGAGGGACAACCTTGAAGGAGAGTATTATTAAAATTGTTTCTAGACTAAGACCAAAGAAGATTATAATCGTTTCTTCAGCTCCTCAAATCAGGTACCCTGATTGTTATGGCATCGACATGTCCAAAATGAAAGATTTTGTTGCCTTCAAAGCTTTAGTTAGCTTACTACATGATCACGGCAAAGAAGATCTACTGGACAAGACCTATGAGAAATGTAAAAAGCAAGAACACCTTCCTGCTAAAAAGATAAAAAATGAAGTTCAAGCGCTTTATGCTGAATTCACCTACGAACAGATCTCTAAAAAAATTGGAGAAATTGTAAAGCCTAAAGGAATCAAACCAGAAGTAGAAGTAATTTATCAAAGCATTGAAGACCTTCACAAGGCATGCCCAGACCATACTGGAGACTGGTATTTTTCTGGAGATTATCCGACACCTGGTGGGAACAAGGTTGTCAATAGATCTTTTATTTTATTTATGGAAAATTCGGATGCGAGAGCGTATTAGTGAATGTGTTTCTGAAGCTTGGAGTAAAGATTTGCGTAATGAAAGCTTCTTAAACATTTCCCTATATCATCTACCCCAAATGATACGCACTTGAAAGAGATGTTTCGGAAGCTCTCCCTGCTCCAAGCTCTTCTACAAGCTTCAGAAACACAGCTACAAAAAAACTGGAATTTGACATCTGACATCCGACATCCGACATCCCACAACTAAGAACCAACTTTCCATTTCTTATAAATCTCATCTATCACTGCTGAAAGACTTTCATCAAGTTCGGTAACGGTATTTCCTGCGTCATGTGTTTGCAAATGAATAACGACGGTGTTATAGACGTTTGACCACCAAGGATGGTGGTTCATTTTTTCTGCTTCTAAGGCCACAGCAGTCATGAAGGAAAATGCCTCTGTAAAGTTTTTAAATTTGAATGTTTTTTTAAGTTTGTTGTCAGCGTTTTGCCACATGATATTAGTTTTCACTAAATTTAAGGAAGATTAACTTATAAGCTGCGAAATTGCTTATAAAAGGCAAAATGTTTGTCGAGAATATATTTTATGTAGCATTTTTATTAAAAAATAAAACTCAATGGTAAAAATTAATTTTTTAAATCTTTTAGTACTCTGTTTTTTAGCTTTTGGTCTATTATCATGTGGCGATGATGACGAAGGACTTCCATTTGAAGTTGCACCTGTCGGCCAGATGATTATGAATTACAATGGCACAGACTGGGAATCCACAAACGTTACAGGAATAAATTCAACGGCAGTATCATCGATTACTGCTGAAGGAGGATTAAATTTAGTTTTTATGGTACTCCAAAATACGGACACGGGTACCTACCCAATTGGAGCAGCTAATTTGAATTCCTTATCTGTAAGAAGCTTAAATTCTACAACGGAGAATTATTCTACTTCAAATGAGGCCAATGCTTCGGGAGAAATTATTATTTCAGCAAAAGACGCAGACAATCAAACGATTAGTGGTTCCTTTAATGCAGTCGTAATAAACGATGCTGGAGAAAGTAGGACTGTATCAAATGGTTTTTTTAATAAAATGCCTTACAGCCAATAAAATTTTAAAAGCTTATTAAAATACTTTAAAGGCGAGTTTTTTATAAAAACTCGCCTTTTTTATTTGCTTTGATTTAAATACGTATTTTGTGTAAACAATTAAATTCAATAAAAATATGAAAAACAGCTACATTTTTAACACCCTTTTCTTTTGTGCCTTATTTTGCCTTTGTTCGTGTTCTGATGATGACGGTTCTTTACCTACCGTTCCTGGAACAAATGATGTGGTTGATTATATTGTGAATAGTAATACACACACTACACTTGAATCCGCAATAATCGCCGCTGAACTAGATGACGACCTTAGAGGTGATGGTCCTTTCACTGTATTTGCACCTACTGACAATGCCTTTGCCGCTCTACCTGCAGGAACACTTGAAACACTATTGATGAATCCAACAGGAGATCTTGCAAACATTCTTTTAAATCATGTACTTGCAGCAAATTTAATGAGCACAGATCTTTCGGACGGTATGATGTCTACCAGCTTATCTGGTGACGACCTGACGGTTTCTATTACTGCAGATGGAATTTTTATCAATGACGCCAAAGTTGTTGTTGCTAATGTTATGCTTGACAATGGAATGGTTCATGTAATTGACGCGGTTATTTTACCCGCTTCTACCTCTTATGAAACTATTCCTGTTGGCCAGATGGCCATGTCTTACAACAATGAAGATTGGCAATCTACTACTGTTACTGGCATTAGTTCTTCAGCTGTTTCTACCATTACAGCCGAAGGAGGTTTGAACTTGGTTTTCTTAGTACTTGCAAGTACTAATCAGGGTACTTATCCACTTGGAGGATCTAATTTGACTTCAGTAACTGTGCGAAATCTAATTGCCTCAGAAGACTTTACTTCTTCAAATGAAGGCAATGCTTCAGGAGAATTCATCATACAAGAAAATAATACCACAGATAAAACCATCAGTGGCAGCTTTAGTGCAGTTGTGATTAATGACAATGGTGATAGCAGGACAATTACCAAAGGCCTATTTAATCAAATTCCTTATAGCCAATAAGAATTTATTTATTTTAATTCAGGAAGGCGAGCTTTTAATTAAAGGCTCGTCTTTTTTATTTGCCTTGATATAATTTAGTATTTTGTTTAAATAATTTAACAAGACAGCTCTATGAAAAGTATTAAATTATTAAACCTTCTTTTGTTTTGCGCCACTATTTTTTGCTTGAGTGGCTGCTCTGATGATGAAAGTGGTCCTGCTTGGGAAAGCATTCCTGAAGGATCGATGAGTATGCTTATCGATGGGGAGAAATGGGAATCCACTATTGTGAGTGGCGTAAGTGTAAGTGGGATAAATAGCTACACAGCGATCAATGGCTTCGATTCTAATCTAAGTTTAACAATGGAAGGTAATATCGTTGGCACTTACAAGCTTGGAGGGGAAGAATTTAGTTCTTTAACCTTTGCTGATAATACTACTGGTCGTACCTATATCACTTTTGAGGAGGATAATGCAAGCGGAGAAATTGTAATTTCAGAAACAAGTCTCACTCAAAAAACCATAAGTGGGTCCTTTAATGCGATAGTGCTTGATTCGGATGGAGAAACAAAGACCATTACGGATGGCTTGTTTCATGAGATTAGTTATGAATAGTTGATGGTTGTTGTTGGTGGTGGTTTTCTCATTGCAATACCATTTCTATCAATAGTCATTAGAATACTTTATAAAAGCAAATGGCAAATGGCCAAAAGCCAATAGCTAATAGCTGCTCTACAGTTTCCAATTATGCTTATCAAGATCCTTAATACAAGCCGTCAATAACTTAATAGTAGCTTCTACATCCTTTTTATGACACATTTCTATGGTCTGATGCAAGTTTCTAAGCGGAATAGAAATAGCTCCAGCGATAGATCCATGTTTTCCAAAACGTTGTAGACCAGCTGTATCAGTGCCGCCGGCAGTTAAGACTTCCGGTTGCCACTTTATCTTTCCCTTCGTTGCTGTCTTTTTCATATAATCAACCATACGTACATCGCAAATGGTTGAACCGTCCATAATTTTGATAGCAGTACCTTTTCCGAGTCTTGTAATCATTTCATGTGGCTGAGCACCCGGTACATCAAAGGCGACCGTCACATCCAAACCGATTCCAAAATCTGGATCAATGACACCAGCAGAATTTATAGCACCTCTCAAACCAACCTCTTCTTGAACAGTAAAAGCAGCCACAAAATCATAAGGAATTTTCTTGCCTTTTAAAGCTCTAAGTGTTTCTATTAAAATGTAAACTGAAATTCTATTATCAAGAGATTTTGAGTTGATGCAATCTCCCATTTCAATCATTTCTCTTTCTCTAGTGATAGAGTCACCTATAGAAATGCTTTTTTCTACAGCAGCTTTTGAAAGCCCTGTATCAATGAAATATTCTGTTATAGGAACTACCCGTTTTCTTTCTTCGGGCTTCATGACATGGATGGGTTTGGTACCCATCACCCCAATGATGTCTTTTTTTCCATGGACAATAACTCTTTGAGAAGTTAGTGTTTTAGGATCAAAACCACCTAGCGTATGAAATCTTATAAATCCTTCTTCATCAATGTGGGTGACTATAAAAGCGATCTCGTCCATGTGGGCAGCAACCATGACTTTTTTGTCCGTCTTGCCTTTTTTGGTCGCAAGCAGGTTACCCATCGCATCAATTTGAACCTCATCACAAAGGCCTTTAATTTCAGCTTGTATGAGCTTTCTGATTTTGTGTTCAAAACCAGGGGCACCTGGCGTCTCGCAGATGCTTTTTAAAAGGGGAATATTTATCATTTTCAAAATTTGAATCTAGACTCAAAGGCTGCAAAGTTAATATTAAAATTAATATCAAAAATTTCTCTTAATATTACTTTTTTAAATAATGGGTTAAGCTTATCATCAAATAAGCAATTCTTTATTTACATTTATGTAAAATATATCCTCATTTTATTAGGCGGGCTATAAAGTCGCCAAAAATATTTTTATGTCCCTGGTCAAAAAGTTAGCAAGTCAAACGATCATTTATGGATTGGGGTCCATCCTTCCAAAGCTGCTCAATTTCGTTATTTTAACACCCTATCTGACCAATAAATTTAATAGGGTCGAAGATCAAGGTCTCTATGCGGTCCATGGAATCATGTATGCTTTCGTAGGACTACTTATGGCTTTAATGACCTTACGTCTCGAAACTACCTTATTCAGATTTGGAAGCAAAGAAGGATTTTTAGAGAAAAGTTATTCAACCGCACTATGGATTTTGCTTTTTGTTTCCATCTTGGCTGCGCTCACTATTTATGGTTTTTCAACACCTCTAGCAGAAATTTTAACCAAACCTGGAGACGAGGTTTATGTGAAGTTTATTGCCTTTATCGTGGGCTTAGATATTTTAGCAGCCCTACCTTTCGCAAGGTTAAGACTTGAAGGAAGACCAACTAAGTTCTCTTTTATAAAAATTGCGAATGTTGTTATAACTATAATCGTCTTACTCTTCTTTTTAGAGGCTTTGCCAATGTTGGCAGAATCTGGATCAAGCTGGGCTCAAGGTATTTATGCAGAAGATCATAGATTGGCCTATGTATTTTTGGCAAATCTTGTTGGAAGTATTGTAGTCGTTTTATTGCTAGTTCCTGAAATTTTCAAAATAACAAAACAGTTTGACACAGATTTATTAAAGAAAATGATTCGTTATGCTTGGCCCTTAATTATTGTAGGAATAGCTGGTATAATAAACATGTATTCTGACAGGTGGTTACTTAATAGGCTCTTGCCAGGTAATCTGGAGGAAAATGAAATTCAAACGGGCATTTATAATGCCTGCGCCAAGATTGCCATTCTTATGTCTTTATTTACCACTGCCTTTAATTATGCAGCAGAGCCATTCTTCTTTAAGCAATCTGGCACCTCAAAATCACCACAGCTTTATGCAGACATTGCTCGGGCATTCACCTTTGTCTCTTGCACGATCTTTTTAGGTATATTATTTTACATCGATATTTTCCAATTTCTAATTGGGTCCAATTTCAGACAAGGCCTTTATATAGTCCCAGTCTTACTTTTAGCCTATTTATTTCTTGGGCTACATTATAATTTTTCGGTTTGGTATAAAGTCAATGACAAGACAAAAATAGGGGCACTAATTGCTATCATTGGGTCCATCGTTAGCATTGGAGTCAATGTTATTATGATTCCAAAGATTGGTCTTATGGCTTCCGCCTGGGCAAGTTTATTTACATTTTTCGCAATGGCTATTTTAAATGTGATGATTGGTCATAAATATTATCCCGTGCCATACGAGTTAGGTAGAATGGCAGTCCTTATTTTGACTGCAGTCGGATTGTATTATTTTAGCGAGTATCTACATTTTTTCTTACAGTCAGAACTTGCTATGAAGTTTGGAATAAATACAGCTTTACTCTTGATATATGTTGTTTTGGTTTATACTTTTGAAAAGAAATTCTTCAGAAGGATACTGAGTACAAAGACTTAATAAAGATATGTTTTGAGGTAAAAAGAAATCTTTGGCCATGCCTTGATGGTCAAAAAGACCAAAGCAATTGCAGCAAAAACAAAAATAATTCTGTAGTTACGCCAATGCCACTTTAACTTCTCTCTTCTACTTCTATACTTCCTATTTCTGGACTGATAAGTCATAGACTATTTTTTATTCAATGTTGAATTCTTAAAAAACAATGCAATATTACTACTTTTAATCAATGTGTTCACCTGCTTCTTATAAACTTTAATTTATGCTTGCTACAAGTTACATGGAATCCCCAATTGGGATTTTAGAAATAACAGGTTCCGAACTCGGTATTTCTTCATTAAAACGGATTGAAATTGATCTTTTGCCGGAAGGCTCTGATGTGAAAATACTTCAAAGCTGCAAAAATCAATTAAAGGAGTACTTTAACAGAGAAAGGTCTTCCTTTGATATAAAATTAGATTTTTCTGGTCACAGTGATTTTTACAAACAAGTATGGAAAGAATTGCTCAAGATACCTTACGGACACACCGTTTCTTACTCGAGTATCGCAAATGCTATTGAAAATCCCGATGCTGTTAGAGCGGTTGGTTTGGCAAATAAATATAATCCAATAGCTATCATTATCCCTTGCCACAGAGTGATCGGAAAGAATGGGGACTTGACAGGATATTTTTATGGTTTAGATACGAAGCGCTTGTTGTTAGAACTGGAAAATCCTTTGAGTTTTTCTAGGCAGGGGAGTTTGTTTTAGTATGAAATTTTAGGGAGGGATACATAAAACAATATGATGACTAAAGGCCAATTATGGTGAAATAGAAAATTGTCATTCCGCCTGCCCTCTCCTTCGGGAAATGAAGCGATAGCGGAATTGAGGAATCCAATTTGTTCCAATCCCCGAGGTTGCACTCGGGGCAGGCGGAATGACATCGTTCCCTTATGGCACTCTAGTCTTGTTGCCATTAGCCTAAATTTTAAATGCAGTCATCCGCGGCGGAGATCGTTTAAAATTCAGTGTTATCATTGATTCGGATATAAGGGACGCGTAACATCACATTTGTTTTAAACCGCACTTGCCATGGATAGAGAGAGAATTCTCAATGCCTCATATATGATTTCAACAAATCTAACATTTCACCGAACTAAAAATATTCCATAAACGTATGGTATTCTAATTGAATAGTGTTTTTTTTTGCGGAGGGAAAATCGATGAACAATCAACTACCAACAATCAACTAAAAAATCCTAATTTTACCGTCATGAAAATGGAATTGAAAATACATAATAGTTTAAGTAAGAAAAAGGAATTGTTCGAGCCTATAACTCCAGGATATGTGGGCATGTACGTCTGTGGACCTACGGTGTATGGAGAGCCTCATCTGGGCCATGCGCGTCCTTATATTACTTTTGATGTATTATATAGGTATTTGGAACACTTGGATATGAAGGTCAGGTATGTGCGGAATATCACAGATGTTGGTCATCTGGAAGATGAACTGGCAGGAGAAGGAGAAGATAAGATAGCAAAGAAAGCCAGGTTGGAAAAGTTGGAGCCAATGGAAGTTGTGCAGACTTATACCAATAGTTTTCATGATAAGATGGACCGTTTGAATACGAAGCGTCCAAGCATTGAGCCTAGAGCATCTGGGCATATAATTGAGCAAATCGATATGATCGAAAAGATTATGGCAAATGGTTTGGCTTATGAAGTAAATGGATCTGTATATTTCGATATTCATGAATACAGTAAGAGTCATAAGTATGGAGAGTTGTCTGGGAGAATATTAGAGGATCTTGTGGCAGGGGCTGGAAATGAACGAAGAGAATTGGCAGCACAAAGTGATAAGAAGAATCCAGAAGATTTTGCACTATGGAAGAATGCACAGCCAGAGCATATCATGCGTTGGCCAAGTCCGTGGGGTGTTGGATTTCCGGGATGGCACTTAGAGTGTAGTGTGATGAGTGAAAAATATTTGGGTAAAACTTTTGACATCCACGGAGGCGGTATGGATCTTTTGTTTCCTCACCATGAATGTGAAATAGCTCAAGCTAAAGCTGCGACAGGAATCAATCCGGTTAAGTACTGGATGCATAATAATATGATCACCATCAATGGGAAAAAGATGGGTAAATCACTGGGGAACTTTATTACGCTGACGGAGTTTTTTGCAGGCTCTCATGATTTTTTAGAACAGGCTTATTCTCCAATGTGTATTAGATTTTTTATTCTTCAGGCACATTATAGATCTACGGTAGATTTTTCGAATGAAGCATTGATTGCTGCGGAGAAGGGATACAAACGTCTGATTAATGCAAAAGGTATCTTGTCTAAGATGGAGCATCCTGGAAATGAGGTGGCCAAAGATGCAGCAGCAGATGAAGCGATTCAGAAACTTTGTGTTAGAGCTTATGATCATATTAATGATGATTTGAATACAGCGCAAGTCTTGGCGGAGTTATTTGAAGTATCTAGTAAGGTGAATGCCTATCAAAATAAGCAATTGGATATCGCAGAATTGAGCAAGGCTACTTTTGATAAGATGAAGCAAACATTTTTTACGTTCTTTACCGATATATTAGGTCTTTTAGATGAATCGGGCTCCACGGGAGATGATGGTTCAATGGATGGCGTTATGAATCTATTGATAGATATCAGAAAAACGGCAAGAGAAAATAAAGATTTTGCAACCTCTGATAAAATTAGAGACTCCTTGAACGAATTAGAGATTCAATTGAAGGATGGAAAGGAAGGGACGACTTGGGTGAAGAACTAGGATGTTATATATTCTGATAGTTCTAATGAAGGAGAAGACGTTCAGTGAGAGATTTCCTTTTTGTTTATTTGGAGATGCGTTTATTTGGTTACGGAGCCAACTTCCTACAATGTTATTTTAAAGAACAAGTTATTTATATGAGAAATCAAAAAACGTTCCCTGTAGTTATTCTATTAAGTGCATTCGTATGGATTTTACTTAGTAGTTGTAATGCCGATCCAAAAACTGGTGGCGGAACGATCGTGGCACCGGAAAAAGTAGATGCAAAGGCAAAGAGAGCCATTCCAAAATTTGAACAAGATTCTGCTTATCAGTACATAAAGAAGCAAGTTGAATTTGGTATTAGATTGCCTGGGACTCCAACGCATAAGGCGTGCAAAGAATGGCTTTCCGCAAAATTAAAGTCCTTTGGAGCAACCGTTATTGAGCAAGATTTTGAAGCCCATGTATATACAGGAGCAAAGCTGCCTGCTACTAATATTGTTGGTCAATTTAATCCAGGGGTACAACCTAGAATAGTACTTGCGGCGCATTGGGATTCAAGACATATTGCTGAAGAAGATCCAGATCCAATCAAAAAGGCAAAACCAATCTTAGGAGCTGATGATGGTGCCTCTGGTGTAGGGGTTCTCTTGGAAATTGCAAGACTTATTGGAAAGAATGGCTTGGATATAGGCGTGGATATAGTCTTTTTTGATGCAGAAGATCATGGGTCAAATCTTATGACTCCAAATCCAACAGATGTAGAGATTCTTAAAAATAGAGAGACCTGGTGTTTGGGTTCTCAGTATTGGTCTAAAAATCCACATACGCCTGCATACAGAGCGAAGTACGGTATTCTTCTGGATATGGTCGGAGCAAAAAACGCAAGATTTCCGCTGGAAGGTTATTCAAAATATTACGCACCCAACATCCAAAAAAAGATCTGGCGTCTTGCTAAAGGCATGGGCTTTGGAAATCAATTTGTAGAGGCTGAAGGAGGAGCCATCACTGATGATCATCTTTTTGTAAATACAATTGCAAAAATCCCAATGGTCGACATCATCCACTTGACAGCTACACAAGGAAAAACATTTGGAGCGCATTGGCATACCCACACCGATGATCTTTCGGTTATTGATAAGAGAACGCTTAAGGCAGTTGGTAGGGTTGTGACGGCGGTTGTTTATCGGGAGAATAATGGGGAGTTTTAGAGGGCATTCTAAAATTTATTGAATTTAATACTATGGGGCGTTTACTTTTTTCTTGATAAAAAAGTAACAAAAAATCAAGGCTTTACCCAGCAAAGCTTAAAATGCTCTCGAGGCTAACCCACAAGCTAAAAACTCGCCTTGGTGGTGTTTTCTTTTATTTGGCTACCTTGCTTGTGTATTATTGTAATTCTAAAAATCTTTCTTCTAGGCTCAAACACTTTAGCTTTGCACGGCTCGCCCGCCTCGGCATTTTATACCTTTACTGGCTAAGGCCAAAAGAGGAGTTGTAGAACAAAATGCCTTTTCCAAAATACACTCTACAAATCAATTTCCAAAAGTACTGGGCAATGATCAGAATGCATTGCCTCATTGATATGTCTTGCCGAAACCAATTTCTTTGTTAAGTTATCTGTTACGGATTGGTAATCTATGCGCCATCCTTTGTTGTTTGTACGGGCGCCAGCTCTGTAGCTCCACCAACTGTACTCTACTTTCTCTGGATTTAATGCTCTATAACTATCTGTAAAGCCACTATCAAACCACTTGGTCATCCAGGCTCTTTCGTCAGGTAAGAAACCTGAATTTTTACTTTTTGGATTGTGGATGTCAATTTCTTCGTGGGCGATGTTGTAGTCTCCCAGGACGATGATTTTCTTTCTTGTCTTTTTTAGCTCATGGATCCAATCGTAGATGTCATCTAAAAATTCATATTTGACTTTCTGTCTTATATCACCCGTTGTCCCAGAAGGAAAGTATATGTTTAGAATGGTAAGTGCACCAAAATCTGTTCTCAAAACCCTACCCTCCTGGTCATATTTTTCAATGCCACAGCCAGCTACTACTTTGCTTGCTTTCTTTTTTGAAATGGTAGCTACCCCGCTGTATCCTTTTTTTACGGCTGAATGCCAAACCGTATGATAGCCAAGGGCCTCTAATTCACTCAAGTCTACCTGCTCTTCTTGCGCTTTGGTTTCTTGCAAGCACACAATATCATAGTCGCCTTCTTGAATCCAATTGATCAAGCCTTTTTTGATGGCAGCTCTTATGCCGTTTACGTTGTAGGAGATTATTTTTTTCATTAAATTTCTTTGAGGCGCAAAGTTACTTAAAAGCGTACTTACTGCTTCCGTTTTTTTATTTGAATTTTAATACGCATCTTTGGTAAGTAGAAATCTAAGTAAAACTAGATCTTTGCATAAGCTATAAAACTAAAATTTTAAAACTATGTTTATTAAAACTTACGGCTCAGCCCTGCAAGGGGTGGATGCACAAACCATTTCAGTAGAAGTAAATGCGGGAGGAAATGTTACCGCAGGAAAACAATTTTACTTCATGGTAGGCTTACCGGACTCCGCGGTAAAAGAAGGATTTCAAAGAATACAAGCAGCAATTAAAAACATCGGTTATCGGGTGATGCGTGTACGCACAGTAGTTAATCTGGCACCTGCAGATATTCGAAAAGAAGGTTCGGCTTACGATTTGCCGATTGCTATTGGACTGCTTTCGGCTACGAAGCAAATCATTCCCAAGGAAATTTTAAGCTTCTACATGATGGGAGAACTTTCCTTGGATGGAAGTTTAAGACCTATCAAAGGAGCCTTACCTATTGCCATTCAGGCAAGAAAAGAAGGCTTTAAAAATCTTATTGTTCCTAAAGTAAATGCGAAAGAAGCTGCAATTGTAGATGACTTGCGGGTCTATGGTGTAGAGTATCTTTCAGAAGCCGTGGCATTAGTTTGCGGGAAGTCTAAAATGGAACCCACTACGGTAGAGACAAGAGAATTGTTTTTTCAAAAACAACGAAAATATGAGGCTGATTTTTCTGATGTGAAAGGGCAAGAAAATATAAAACGTTCTTTAGAGATCGCGGCAGCAGGCGGGCACAATGTTATTTTGATAGGGCCACCAGGTGCTGGGAAGACCATGCTGGCAAGACGACTACCTTCTATTCTGCCGCCATTGAATTTGCATGAAGCATTGGAAACAACCAAGATTCATTCTGTGGCTGGCAAGTTGCCAATCAAGTCTTCCTTAATTGCTCAAAGGCCGTTTCGTTCTCCGCATCATACGATATCTGATGTGGCATTAGTAGGTGGTGGATCTAATCCGATGCCAGGAGAAATATCTTTGGCGCATAATGGGGTCTTGTTTCTTGATGAACTGCCAGAGTATAAAAGAACAGTACTTGAGGTACTACGACAGCCACTGGAAGAGCGTAAAGTCACAATCTCAAGAGCTAGGATTTCTGTTGATTATCCAGCAAGTTTTATGCTAGTGGCTTCGATGAATCCTTGTCCCTGTGGCTATTACAACCATCCTGAAAAGGAATGTATGTGTTCGCCGCATAATGTCAAACGATACTTAAATAAAATATCAGGTCCTCTGCTAGATAGAATTGATTTGCATGTTGAAGTAACACCAGTTTCTTACGATGAATTGGCCTCCTTTAAGAGAGCTTCTGAATCATCGGCCGACATAGTGAAAAGAGTGGTTGAAGCTAGAAAGATCCAAAACGCACGGTTTGAAAAATTGCCGACCGTGAATTCAAATGCACACATGTCTAGTCGTATGGTAAAGGAAATTTGTCAAATTGATAAAGCTGGCAATTCCTTGCTGAAAACAGCGATGCAAAAGCTACAGCTTTCGGCAAGAGCCTATGATAGAATATTGAAAGTTTCTAGAACCATTGCGGATTTAGATGGAGCTGAAAAGGTTGAAACGAATCATCTGGCGGAGGCGATTCATTTCAGAAGTTTGGATAGGGAAAATTGGGCGGGGTAAATGCGAAATTTATTTCGCATTCACCCCGCCCAATGGAACCGCAGAGACACAATATTTTGCGTCTCTGCACCCCCACCCAAATACCCAATTACGATATTTTAATCGTTCTCGAAGTATCCACCTTTTCCTTTTTAGGCAAGGTGATAAATAAAAGGCCATTTTTAAAATTGGCTTTTATTCCTTCGTGATCAATGTTTTCCGGTAAGGTGAAAGTTCTTTTGAAAGAGCCATAGTTGAATTCTCTTTTGGAGTAAACAATGTCTTCTTTTTTATCACTTTCTTTTTTATCGCCTTCTTTTGCCTCATGAACAATGGAAGAGATTATTAAAGAGTCCTCTTTGATGTTAATGTCAATGTCTGATTTGTTAAGACCAGGAACCGCAATTTCAAGTGTGTAAGCATTATCAGATTTGATGATGTTTACAGCTGGTTGCGTTTGGACCAAACCTTTGTTTACAATGTCAGCTAAAGAGCCTCCCATCAAATCATTGATAGCGTGGTCAAAGTGGTTTACCCAATGTGAATTTCTTCTTCTGTGCTTTGAATTTTTTACGTGTATCATTTTGTATTATTTTTTTAATTATGAAAATGTATTACACTTTGGTATCATCAATTGATGTACCATACCAAATTTTGAGACAAAGCGGCTTGAATTACCAATATGAAATGACAATGTGTCACAAATATTTAAAAATGAATGACATTATGACGTGCACTCTTCGATTGTATCAAAGAATTCGTCTAGCTCATCGAAGGATTTGAAACCCACTTTTTCTTCGAGACCTCCTTTTACTTCGATTCCATAAGGCTGAATTTGTTCGAGCAGTAATTTTAGATGTTTGTTTTCTTTGGGAGCTGGCCAAATTAGATTTAATCTGGAGTTGAGGCTTTCTAGGTCAGAAACAGAAGCATATAGGTCACTTTCTGTTATAGCTTCTAGATCTAGCAAGTAAATTGAAGAGGGTAGCAGCGCATTCAAACTGGCTAGGTCCGTTGCCTTAAAAGGAATGATTTGATCTCGCCCTTCTAATTTTTCACTGGATTGAAGTAGGTCAAAAGAATCTAGTTCGTATACTTGAGAAAAGAGTTCTATTGGAGTCTTGCCAATTTCAGCGACAATTTTTGGACCTTCTATCCAGGATCTGATGCCATGAAAAAGGGCAGGCTCCACCCGATCATCAGAAGAGAGGTCTAGCTTGAAACCAATCCACTCAACACCGAGAGCGGCGAAATATCTGGCGTCGGTTAGATTGTTTATTTGAGAAGCTTTTATTTTGATATTTTGCATATTTTCCTCTGATTATTTCTTTTAACACAAATAATTAAAATTAATTTGGGTCTTAGAAACTGTTTTCAAAATTTTAGCGTTATTTACTACAGAAGCAAATAACCTCTGCTTTTTAATAACGACCATATATTACAATTTTTCAGGACAAATTTCGAAAAAACAAGATGGCAAACAACTATTACGAGCGGGTTTTTGAGGTAACGGCCTCAATACCGTTTGGAAGGGTCAGCACCTATGGCGCAATTGCGGACTATTTAACACTTGGTTCCGCAAGAATGGTCGGATGGGCTTTAAATAAAAGTTTTTCCACTAAGACTGGAGTACCAGCGCATAGGGTAGTCAACAGGAAAGGAGAGCTCTCTGGAAGGGGGCATTTTCCTTCTCCAACGATGATGCAAGAGCTCTTAGAACAAGAAGGCGTGATTATTGATAACAATAAGGTAAGGGATTTTGATGCGCTCCTATGGAATCCATCAAAAGAACTAGCATAGCCATTTTCATTGCCATAACCATATACCAAACTTATCTTACAATTTTAACTTATACCAATAAATTATTGGTATCACCGAGCTTAGTGTCCTTTATAATCTATAAACACTATCGTGATGAAAGTTAAATACTTAAGCATTTTATTTGCACCAGTTATCTGGTTGCTTTTCTCATCAAATGTTAAAGAGACAGAAGTTCTTTATTGGGGGGAAAATGGAAATTTAGCCTGGGAAGATTTTTCAGGTGACCCTAGAATGGATCTAAATGAGATCTATGCGCTTACTTCTTCGGGAATCATGGATTCGAAAGGTTGTAAAGACGGCAAGATCATCTTCAATATAAAAGCCTATTTTGAAAAGCAAGAAAGCTGGGTGAAGTCTGAAGCTAGAACAGATTATGTCCTAGCTCACGAACAATTGCATTTTGATATCACAGAACTTTATGCTAGAAAATTAAGAAAGATACTTTCTCAAATGGAGTTCAATTGTGGAGAAGAAGATCGATTTGAAAAATTCGTTTCGGCTACTTTAGAAAATTGGTACAACGAGCAAAAGAATTACGATATAATAACGAGACATTCTGTGGATAGAAATAAGCAGATCGAATGGCAATACCGGATTAAGATGGAGTTGTCTTTGTTAGAAGATTATGCGGAATGATTTTGAGTAGACGAGTCATCGCAGGGAACAATCGATCATACGAGCATTCGAGCATTCAAATATCGAACAGACGAACAGAAGCTTGGGTGAGTTAGGAAGAGCCCGCCTTGAGGAAGGAAGGAGTCGCAGGGAACAATCGATCATACGAGCATTCAAATATCGAACAGTCGAATAAGAAGCTTGGGTGAGCGAGGCAGCGTCTGCCTTGAGTGAGGAAGGAGTCGAAGGGAACAATCGATCATTCGATCATTCAAATATCGAACAGACGAACAACAATCAACTAAATAACCTCCCAAGTGCCGTTCTTGCCAGACAATCTCATCTTGTTTGAAACGCCGGCAGAAGACTTTAAAGAGATCTCGACTTCTTTGGTACTTATCCATTTGGCAAGCATGGGTTTTTTAGCAAGCTCCTTTTCATAGACAAGTTCTAGTCCATTTTCTGTAAATTCAAATAACTGAATCCCGTTCTTTTTACCTGTGCCATCATCAAAAGAAATGATGATACAATTGGACTCATCTGGTCCAGGTTTAGGAAATCCCCATAGTGGAATTTTTTTACCTGACTTGTCATTCACCATCAAGTATTGATATTCATTGTTAGAATACATTTTAAATAAAAAGTATCCCATCTTTGGATAATAACATCTGTAATCAAGACTGGAATTTTCGCCCATATAAGCAGGGTCATTGTCAGCAAGCATAATTTTGTTTCCATCCAGGAGCATGACTTCATAGCCATTTGCATCTGGTCTAATGTAGTTAGCATCCTTCTTGATCTGAAGTTCTTTGATCTTTGAAATACACTCTTCAAATTGACGCTCGTTTCCCATTTGCAATAGATGAAAACATTGGTCGTAAGGATTTGAACTTTGGTCAACGCTTGGCTTGTAGAATTTTACACCACCAGCATATACCCAACCAGTCTTTTCATCTTCGGTGACTACCTTCATCCATGGCTCATCATAGGTGACTCCCCTCAAATTTACCTTTTGGGTGAAACTTGTTTTTTCACCAGTAAATACCAAGGGTTCTCCTTCTTTAAGTTCTTTTACAATGCTACTTTTTGTATCTGGTTTTTCACGCAAACGCAATTTGTCTACCCAGGTATAAATGATGACCTGAGGTGGTGCTTCTTTCTCCTCAATTGCTTCTTTTGGGGTCTCAACAACAGCAGGAGTAGTGGTTGGATCCGTTTTGCATGAAAGCAAAACAGTTAATCCTATTATAAAATAAAGATATTTCATATTAAAGCTATATTAAATGCGTTGCTAATTTACGATGTAATGGTAAAACCCTTTAACAATTATACCGTATATATGTAAAATCCTCAAATTATGGATAAAAAAGCAACAATATTGACAATATCTCTGCTGTTTTGCCTCTGCGGGCTCTTCGCACAGCAGACTCAGTCTAGAATTCACTATATAAATAAGTATAAGCAAATTGCAGTTGATGAGATGCATCGCACTGGAATTCCCGCTTCTATAAAACTGGCTCAAGCTTTATTGGAGTCCGGGGGAGGAACTTCGGCATTGGCTAAAAAGGCAAATAATCATTTTGGAATTAAATGTGGTTACTCTTGGACAGGGAAAACTATGTATAGAGTAGATGATGATTATGATGACAAGGGCAATCCGATTGAATCTTGTTTTAGAGCATATAAGGATCCAGAATCTTCCTTTATTGCACATTCAGAATTTTTGACAAATAAAGGAAAACGAAGCAGATATAATTTTCTATTTGATTATGCGGTAGAGGATTATAAAAAATGGGCGCATGGTTTGAAAAAAGCTGGTTATGCTACCAATCCAAAGTATCCTCAAATGTTGATCAATATCATAGAAACCTATGAACTTAATATCTATGATTCAAGCATGCCTATAGATCACGCTCCAGAATTAGCGGAAGCTAAAACAGAACCTAC
>CALIIW010000156.1 GCA_938018185.1 uncultured Saprospiraceae bacterium | reverse complement strand
GAGATCTATCCATATGTGAAGGAAGGTAGTTTTTTGAGTATGGATACCTGCCCGGAAGTTTATAAGGTGTATTTGGAGGGTGCGCGGGCGGAGGCTTTTGGGTAGTAGCTGTTCTTCTTGAAAGTGTTTTTTTAAGTTAGCAAAACTTCCGATTGCTTATCTTATTGCCAATCTAAAACTTAGCGGTTATATGAGTAACCGATGATTTTTGGCAAGCAAGATGAGGTTCATGAATGATATAATTTGTGTAATTTTAAGTGACAAGCTTAGCGGTTATATGTGTAAGCGATGATTTTTGAGGGAAAGTAAGCGGTATAAGCTTGTTATGTGTAATTAAAAAATGAAGAATCATCAAATCATATTTGTCAAGATCAGAAAACTGTTGTCAAAGCAATTTGAAGAAGAAGTGAACTTATATGAAGAAGATAGTCATTTATCGATAGGCGAATCTGGAATTTGGATATCTATGAACGAAGATGAATTAACAATTGGATATGGTATTAATCACAGACATTACCATCACGAGTATGATGAAATAAAAGATGCTATTGATGAATTCTTTAATCTACTTACAAGAGATATAAGAATTACAAAATATTATAAAGGAAAGTATCAATATAAGATTAAGGCTGAAATTCAAGATGCAAATGGAGAATTTAAAGAATTAAGTACATCAATGACTTGGCTCTATCCATATTGGAAGAAAGTGAATATAAAAATTGAAATCATAGAAAAATTAATTAGTCGCAGCAAAATAGAAAATCAAATTATGGAAATAAAAGCATTGGTTAGAAAAGTGCCAACCGTATAAATTAGTCATTTTAAGTAAATGCTCTAAGGAAAGAGAACAAGAAATGGTATAAAGAAGGTATAGAAATAATCATTATTGAAGCTAAGAGTGAAAAAAACTTTTCATACATTCAAATCAACTAAATTTCATTAACTATTAATTAAACGTATTATGAAGAATGGGCTTGAAAAATGGAGAAAAGAAATAATCGAAGTTTCGAATAATGTCTACAAAGTTACTTTGACTCATGAATTGGGTTCAATAATAGAACAAACAGGTCATGAGTTAGAATTAATTGAAAAAGAAGTAGAATTATCAGCTATGAAAATGAATAAAGAAATTGATGAAAAAATAAAAACACATAACAAGTGGTTATGACAGCATATCTACTCCTTCGTCATAGAGACGCTGCATACCACAGATCCGTTGACTGAATTGAAATTGATAAAAAATGAAAATATTTATAAGTTGGTCTGGAACAAGAAGCAAAGAATTAGCGAAGTATTTACAAATTTGGCTAAAACAAGTAATTCAAGCTGCAGACCCATGGATTTCTACGGAAATTGATAAAGGTAGACGTTGGAACAAGGAGATTTCAGATCAATTGTCGAATACGAACTTTGGGATTATTTGCTTAACACCAGAAAACTTAGATTCTAAGTGGATTCATTTTGAAGCAGGTGCACTTTCTAAAACATTAGATTCAAATCTAACTTGTCTATTGTTGGGTACGAATTCTGCAAATGTTGAATTTCCATTGGCTCAATTTCAACACACTTCAAATTCAAAAGAAGACTTGCTGAAAATGCTTAAGTCCATTAATCAAAAAATCGAGGAAATAGGTGCAAAAAAATTAGATGACCAAACACTTAATTCGACATTCGAAGTTTTTTACCCACAATTACAAACGAAAATTAAGGAAATCCTTAAAATTGAATATAATCGTGAACGTGACTTGAACGTAAGAACCGATAGTGAAATTTTAGAAGAAATCCTTGAATTAAGTAGGAGTACAAAGCTGCAATTGTCATCATCTTTGATAAGAAACTTGAAGAACAGAAATCCAAATATTGAAAATTTCAAGGATAAAATATCAGACACGATCGAGAACTATGACATGGGATTAATTACGGAAAATGAAAGAAATTCCCAAATTTTTGAATTTTTTCTTAGAAGTAAAATTATTGAATAAAACTCCAGACAACAATTAGCTATCAATGTCTAAACTTGCGCAGCAACTTTTAGCATTGTTGGTAGTGTCCCTAGAAGATCGGGTAAGTGCAATAAACAATAAGGCAAGATTATACAGACTTAAAAAGAGCTCTTATGCAGATTCAATCTAGTGAAAATATGTTCTAAGTAAATTCTATTCAAGAATAAATTTTTCATTACTTTCAATTTACTTACAATAGATAATTGCACTTCTTTTTATATCACTCAAATTAACATCAGATGATTGAGAAAGTGTCAAAACGATTGATTATTTGGATTTTGTACATACCTCTATCGGGTCGAAGCTGAGCTTCGACTAAATCAATTGTACTTTCGTGTCAGAAGCGAAAAAGCGCAGCGGGATCTTTTGAGGAGAGCCGCGTATCATTAACATTTGCAATTCTCGGATATATTTCGGTTTACTTTGTTCTAGACTGCGTTAAAAATACTCGCCATACTTGTGCCTCTTCGGTAGCTTAGGCTATTAAATATGATTGTGCTAGCTGTCGCAGTGCCTGCTCTAGTTCCCTTCTTATTGAGGTCTACTAGACCTCAATTGCTGCGCAACAGTCGGTCATCTTTGGAAGAGGACTTGCTGCCCCCAAAGACTTTCTCGCCAAGGCTAAACATTTGGTTTTGCAACGAGAAGAAAGGAATCCAAAATGCCTAATTTTGATGAATCCTTTTGGTAGGATATGTTTTGAGAAGAGCTTGATAAACTCAACGCCCGTTACAGTTCTGGTTTTTGTTTTTTTTGCTTTCCTGTCGGCGTATCTAAAAGTGATGTGAGTGTCTGTGATTTTAAGAATACGATAATTAGAGATGGCAATTTTGTGAGTGTATCTAGCGATGTATTCAAGTACTTGCTCCGGTCCTCCGAAAGCTTGTTTGGCGTAGACGTTCCACGATATTTTGTAGAGGAAATTTTTACGGTTGTAATATTTATTGGCATTCCAATCTGGTGGTAAAATAAGGTCTCCATTTAAAAAAAGTTTATGAAGGCCTTCCAAGAATTTACCTTTGAATACGCTAGACAAAGCTTTGACATTAAACAAGAAATTACCCTTACCTCTGGAGCTGACCCACTGACCTTTTTCGTTGAGGCCACCAGCAGGGACGATCATGTGGAGGTGAGGATGATATTCCAGACGTTGATTCCAAGTGTGCAAAATAGAGATGCCGCCGATTTTTGCCATCATTTTCTGTCTTGGATCTATTCCAAATTGGAGCATCGTTTTCTGAGCGGAAGTAGCAAGCAATTTGTAAAGGCTCACCTTATTGTACAGAAAAAGTACTCTTAACTGCTCAGGCACAGTAAAAACAGCATGAAAATATTTCACTGGCAACAGGTCGAACTGTCGATCATAAATCCATTTTTCTTTATTGATGCCTTGGCAATTGGGACAGTTGCGATTACCGCAAGAATTGAAATGTATTTTTTTGAAAGTACACTGATCGCATTTTTCTCGATGTCCACCAAGAGCAGCAGTT
>CALIIW010000155.1 GCA_938018185.1 uncultured Saprospiraceae bacterium | reverse complement strand
TAAGACAATTAATTTTACATGTTATATCGGATTTTCCACTCAACGACAGTTGGAGATTTCTAAATGGAAATGGCCTGCAAGCTTTTGCAAACAGCCCAGATTTTGACATAAATGAAGTTTACGGTAACAATAATTTAGGCTTAGATTTAAATTTTAACAATGAAGATTTGCAAGAAGAAATTAGAATTGTTGGGCTTAAAGTAGGCGACGTAAATAGTCCTTGCAATTAAATATTAACCCTCTTTAGAACAAAGTCTTTTGAATTTCTAAGGTGTGCATTTCACTTCTTGGTCCAAACCGAATAGATTTTAATTTTAGTCCCTATTGGGAAGAATAGCAATATCGAAAAAAGCCTCCTTGAAGTTATCAAGGAGGCTTTTTTTTATTTAATCACTATTGGATAATTATTGAGATACTTAACATCTATATCTTTTCTATCAAAAGCTTTAATAGTAATCATTGTTCTTCGATTATATTGGTGTTGCTCTTCCGTACATTCAATACCTTCATCACATTCATTCCTTAATTGAGATTCCCCTAAGCCCCTGTGAGAAAGTCTTTCCTTGCTAATGCCTTTTTTTATTAAATACTTTACGGCATATTTTGCTCTATTTTTCGACAATGCAGAATTATACTTCCAATGCCCTCTACTGTCAGTATGAGCAGTTAATTGGATTTTCATACTGGGATATTTTTGCATAATCTCTACCAATTCATTTAGTATTATAGAAGCATCAGATCTAATATGGTAATCGTCAAAATTGTAATAAATTTTCTCTAATTCGATGACGGCCCCAACATAAGAATTCTCTCTAATACTAGTTTCTAATTTAGATGGATTCTGTTCAATATTTTGAATCTGAGGTTGCGTATGAACAACAGCAGGTTGTGATGGAATTCTAGGCATATTGATTATCAGATTTACAGCATCTATTGTAGCTATTTTATCTTGCGAAACAATTATAGCACCTGTAGTGCTAAGGTAAGATTCTCTGGAGGCAGTAGCTGTATATTTACAATTTGGATCTATACATTCCAAATTGAATTTGCCTTGTGAATCACTTTTTAAATATTGTGTTTCACCGGTGCAATTATTTTTCAGTTCTACAATTGAATTAGCTAAACTTCTATTGTCATCTTTTCCAAATACCTGCCCATTCAAGGCAACGCAATTATCAGCAATCAAAGGCAAACAAATTGATAGCTGCTCCGCATTATACATCCCTTCTGTTGAGAATACTTTGTTTGAAGTTTTATATCCATCCTTTGAAGCTAAAAAGGTATAATCATGATCTGCTTGCATTTCTATTTCAAAATTGCCAGACTCCAATGTAGTCATTATTTTTTCCGTTTTTTCACCAGTCAATTTGTTCGTGCCATGAATTAAGAACTGGACATTACTCAAGGGAGATTCGTCTTTAGATTCGTAAGCACAAATTGTAGAAAGTATAGAAACTGGGCTAGGTTTTTTAATACTTCCTGGAGGAACTTTAAAGGAATAAATATTATCATCACCATCTCTTGCAGAAGAAAGATATCCCTCCGAATTTAAAACATTTAGAATAAAGCCAAAGTCATCTTTTTTAGAATTGAAAGGTGTGCCAATATTAGATGGATTTAGCCATTTTTCCTCATTGACATTATAGGTTGAAGAAAAAATATCCAAGCCACCTAAGCCTCCCCAACCGTTAGAAGCAAAATACAAAGTGCCATCTTCATGAACAAATGGAAACAACTCATTTCCTGCAGTATTAATTTCTGGACCTAAATTTACTGGTGCCCCCCAAACATCTCCATCTAAACGTGAAGAATATAAATCCATTCCTCCATGCCCCCCTGTTCTATTAGAAGAAAAAATTAATGTTCTTCCATCAGGAAATAAAGCAGGATGACACTCCTCAAAGTCTTCTGTATTAAATGGCAATTCTACAGCATCACTCCAATCATCTCCTTCTTTTGTAGCTGTAAATATTTTAAGTATGACACTACCTTGCGTATTTTTTCTGACCTTACCTTTATTATAATTATTCCTTGTAAAAAAAATCATATTCCCTTCATTGTTAAAATCTACTGGACCTTCATGGTAAGGGGTACTCAAATGATAAGAAAATTCTTTTGGAGCATTCAAATTTCCTTCATCATTTTCGGCGGCATAAAACAAAGACATGAAATTATCATCAATCCAAATGTCCCTTCTAGTTTTGTTTTTCTTTGTCTCTTTGGTTGAAACAAAAACAATTCCTTTATCAAAATAAGTTGGGCTAAATTCCAACTTATCAGAATTTATGGTAGAGGCAAAAGTTAGTGAAACATCATTGACTGGAAAATCATTCATCCTATCGATGGCTTTGGCTAATCTTTTACCTCGTCCATCGCTGAATCCAGAAAGTTCATCATACTTTAAAAAATATACTTTTGCTAAATTAGAATTGCCATTGCTTTGCAGTGCTTGTGCATAATAAAGCATATTGAGCGGATCATCAGATTTTTCAACAACTAACGCATACCACTTTTCAGCCTGCTCTGTGTCATGTACTAATCTGTATGAATTTGCTATCTTCAACATATCCTCAAAAGCAAATTCTTCTTCTCTATTTTTCTCATACAAATCTTCATAGATCACAGTAGATGTTTTATATCCAAGATCATTATAAAGACTTACAGCATCATCCAATTGAGCAAGTAAAATATTTTGTGCAAAAAAGCTGCAAAAAACGCCAATGATTATTATTTTAAAATTATTCATCGCTAAAAATTTAATCTATTTAAATTAATCCCTTCCCCTAGAAAAATCTTGGGTTTGTGATTCTTTCTCTATCTCTAATTTTGCAATACTGCAATAAAATTTCAAAACTCCCGGAATTATACTCTTGCAATTCTGACAAAGTAAAATCATAAGCGCCCCCAATAGCTAATTCATCATTTAGGTATAATTGAACGATGAGATCGAGTGATTCTCCAATGTTATCAATACTTGTCCCTCCAAGTCTGTAAGTAAGTCCAGCAAGAATTTTTTGATCAAAAAGTACCCCAGCATGAATATCAAAATCCAAGGGTGCATATTGGGAATACTTGAGCAAACCAGCAGGTTTAAGTTTAATCTTATCGGTTAGTCTAAGCAAGAAGCCGGCCATCAAGAATGCATGCGTTTCTTCTTTTGACTCAATAATAGTGGTGGAGAATTCTTTTGGCAAAAGACTGATGTCATTTTTTATTAAGTGTGGTATTGATAAACCAGCATAGAATTTTTTATTCTCATAATACGCACCTGCCCCTACATTCACCTTAACTTGATTACCCTCGGGTGCATCTACAAGCAAATCATTCATATCATTAAAAGCCTCCTTTGAAAAATCAAGTTTATAATTCCTAATAGTTCCCATTAAACCAATAGCAAGGTCTCCATTTTTAAAAGGAATTCGGTAAGCATAATTTAATTGGACTTTTACAGAGGTGCTCGGACCGAGACGATCACGAACAAAGGCTGCACCAAGTCCTACTCGATCGTCTTTTAATGAAGTGTGCATACTCAAAACTTGGGTTACGGGATGGCCCTCAAATTCTATCCATTGATTTCTATACAAGCCAGTCAAACAAATGCCTTTAGCTGATCCTGCATAGGCAGGATTAAAGGCCAATTTATTAAACATAAATTGGGTGTAATGGGCATCTTGCTGGGCATTTAAATTGCCTATAAAAACAAAAACCAAGAAGCTAAAAATTATATTTTTCATAATAGATCTTTTATTTTTCTTTAATTAATCTCTTTGGATATAAACGTATCCGTTGTGTATCGTCTGTTCAGGATTATTAATTCTGAGCACATAATAATAAGTACCAACTGGCAAGTGATTACTTTTGTAAGTACCCTGCCAATCATTTTGATAATCAGCATTTCTATAGACTTCATCTCCCCATCGGTTATAAACAACCAAAGAAGATCCAGGGTAGGATTCTATACAGTACACTGCAAGCTCATCATTGTAATTATCCCCATTAGGAGTAATAATAGTTGGGAAAAGACAATCAGCATCTGTATCGATAGTAATTCTCACTAAAGCTTCTACACAGACATCTGGACAAGACTCACTACAAATCAAATAGGTGAATTCTACAATTCCGGTAAAGTTGTCTTCAGGAGTAAAACTAAAACTCCCATCATCATTCAAAGTAAGGATTCCATTACCGGGTTCGGTATAAGATACGATGTCAAAATATTCTGAAGAGAAACTATCATTTATCAGAGGTTCAAAGTTTTCTAAAGCAGTATTAAAAGGAGTGATGTATTCATCATCCAAAGCATCAACATCTCCTATATAAGTGACCACTACTGTATCAGATGATGTGACGCCGCAAATACCGTTATCAATTTGCCATACAAATGTATTTTGTCCAATTTGTAGATCGCTTACTTGACTATTGAATTCAAAAGGGTTCGCAATGCCACTTGCTCCAAACTCGCTTGTCCAATAAGCAAATGCATCACCACTAAGCAATAATTCTTCGGCATTAAGGGTATAGAATCCATCACAAGAAAATCCATCAAACCCTGCATTAGCTGCCGCTAAGGGCATTGGAATAATCTCTAAGGTACTTTGTCCACCTGTGTCATTTGCGGCTAAAGCGTCATAAACACATCCAGCCAGATTTTCAATCTGCACATAATATGTTTGGCCATCATTGATCATATCAGAAGTCAAGATCAACTCCGTACCTTGTCCAACTAATTCACCAGTTTCTGAATTATACCAATAATAAATGTTGTCAGGATCTGGGTCTACCACAAATAATGTGACATCTTCACCTTCACATAAGGGACCATTATTTTCGACAATAACAGCTTGAGGAACCTCGGACAAATTGACCTCAATACTTGTGAGTTCTGAATCACAATTTCCTATACTTAACTGCAAAGTATAAGTTCCAACATTATTAATATCAAGATCACCAATTAGAATACTAGGGTCCTCAGAAGAAAAACCATTGGGGCCTGTCCATAAGTAACTTGCTCCATCAATTTCTTCCGTCCATAATGACAATTCGTCTCCAAGACAATAATTTTGCGCACCTAATATTAATGGTGCAGTTGGTAATGGAGAAACAATTATCTCAATTAATTCGGAATCAGAAGAAGAACAATCTCCATTTGTTACATATACCGAGTAAACGCCATTCTGGTTTATATTGGCTGGATCAAAAGTTATTTCAGGATCACTGCTTTCGAAAGTAACAAGTTCACCAGAAGTATTTGTAAAAGTCCATACATATAAAAGATTGTTACCAGGAATAAGATCTGTAAACAAAGTAAAAGACTCCCCTTCGCAAAGATCTAAAGCAGTACTTCCGATTGGCAATACAAAGTCAAAGCCACCTATACTACTTACTGTGGCAGTTGTCAATTCTGAACTACATGCATTTTCACTATTTACAACAAGTGTATAATCTCCAATGTTTAAAGCTGTAGGATCCGCAATCACAGGATTGGCATCTGAAGAACTAAAGCCGTTAGGTCCAGTCCAAGAATAAGTGTAATTACCTTGCGGTTGAACAAGAACATTAAATTCTAACAGTTCACCACAAGCTCCACCGTTATGCGTAATGCTTACTTCTGGGGTAGCGAATACCTCAAAACTAAGAGGTACCGCTTCCGTTACACATAGTCCATTATTAACTATCAACCAATACTCATAAACTCCAGGGTTCAGATTGTTTATCACTGGATTCTCCTCATTAGAAATAACGGCACCTGGATTCGTTGTAGGGTCAGCATCATACCAAGTAAATTCATACCCACTATTATTCTGAATATTACTTTGTAAAGTTACGCCGACTCCCTCACAAGTACTTCCTTCAACAAAAGCAATTACATCTTCCGGCATATCTAAAACTTCTACTTCAATCGTGTTAGAAAATTCAGATTCGCAACCATTATTATTTCTACAAACCAAATACCAAAGTGCATTTCCATACATAGGTGAATCAACGTCAAAGTCAATAAATGGCGAATTTGTAAGCAAGGTATTGGTAACTCCATTACTCGTG
>CALIIW010000154.1 GCA_938018185.1 uncultured Saprospiraceae bacterium | reverse complement strand
ACAACTAGGTCACCTTTGAATTTAGATTTGTTCTTGATCTTTTTTTCTTTTTTGCCATAGTTCTTTAAAATGATCTTGTCATCTACAGCTACTTTCTTAGTTTTAGCGACTAATAGTTTTTGTAGAAGATTCAATTGTTTTTTATCGATATTTGCATTTAGGCTTGCTTCCTTGACCACTTTAAAATCCTCTTCTAAAAGATAAGAAAGCATGTGATTTACATTTGCTATGGCTCCACCGCCATTGTTTCTCAAATCAATAATCAACTTGTCAGATCCTTTTGTTTGTATTTCTTTGAATGCCTTTTTTATTTTCTTTCTGGATTTTTTGAATAATCCTTCGTTAGAAAAAGTTCTAAATTTAATGATAGGAATATTGTCCTCTGTAAAACTCAATTCCAGCGGCTCTGGTTTGTGTTCTTTATTTTTTTTAAGCAACTCTTCGTAAGAAATGGAATACAAGGTGTAGAGGTCTGGATCTTTACGGTCAGGTCTTTGAACTAAAATTTTATGTCTTTCTTTAAAGCCATAAAGTCTTGCGTAATTGGTCCGAAAGCCAGCAACTCCCCAATGTTTTTCAGCCTCATTTTGATCTCCATCGGCGCCTTTGTGGTACCTCGCCATTTGAACAATTATTTCCTTGACAGGTTTGTCGTCAATCTTCAAAATCTCTGTTCCTTTTGGAAGGTCAATTCTTTTGTTTTTAAATTTACTGGAAAAGAAAAGACGGTCTTCAAAAAGTGTAAGCACCGCTGGAAATAAAGTTTTCTTTTTTCTGTCTCCTTTGTCCTTAAACATCTTATGTGCATAGGTAAGATTGGTGTGTCCACATTTGATGGTGTCAATGATTGGTTCTATTAACGAGAAAAATTCTACGAGAGAAAGCGAGTCAGGAAGGTCCGTTTTTATGTCTGTAAAAATGGATTGCAGGGTTTCTACAGAAGTATGGTAGTTCAAGCCAGGATGTAATTTGAATAGCGCTTCTTCAAATTCATTTATATCTGCCTCTATTTGTTCCTTTTGGACATATTGCGCAGAGCAAAGATTCACGAAGAAAGCAGTTGAAACAAGAACTAGTAATAATTTATACATATTTATTTTTAAATCACCTCAAGTTAAAAAGCTTACAAACAGTTCAATGAAGTGACGTATCTTGCATAAAACAGTTGATAATGAAACCAAATAAAAGCGATCATTTAAAAATCGGATTAGCACAAATTGCTCCCGTTTGGCTTAATAAGGCTAAAACTACAGAAAAGATGATTTCCTACATAAAAGAAGCGAAAAAAGAATCTTGTAATTTGGTAGTTTTTGGTGAAGCAATGCTGCCGGGCTATCCGTTTTGGGTCGAATTGACAAATGGTGCTAGCTTTAACTCGAAGGTGCAGAAAGAGATTTGGGCCCACTATCTTGACGAATCTGTGAATGTGGGGGCAGGTGACATTGAATCTCTGCGTAAAGAAGCTTCTAATCTAGGGGTAGGTTTGGTCTTTGGTTCTGTTGAATTGGGAACCGATAGGGGTGGACACAGTGTGTATTGTACCTTATTTTATATCGATGCTTATGGCAATATTAAGAATAATCATAGAAAACTGATGCCGACTTATGAGGAGCGACTAGTCTGGGCGCAAGGGGATGGACATGGCCTGAAAGTTTTTCCTATTGAAAAATTTAGCCTAGGCGCTTTAAATTGCTGGGAAAATTGGATGCCTCTTGCACGAACTGCCCTGTATGCTCAAGGAGAAGACCTTCATGTGGCTTTATGGCCCGGTAATAAAAGAAACACAGAAAACCTCACCAGATTCATAGCGGAAGAATCAAGATCATACGTTGTTTCTGTTTGCGGAATATTTCGCAAGGAAGATGTCAACATGGAAGTACCTCATGCAGATTTGATACTCGAGAACTGTCCGGACTTTTGCGCTAATGGAGGTTCTGCAGTTGCTGCCCCGGATGGGACTTGGCTCTTGGAACCGCAAGTTGGTGAAGAAGGGCTTTATTGTGTGGAGATAGATCATACGAGGGTGAGAGAGGAAAGACAAAATTTTGATCCGACTGGGCATTATTCAAGGCCGGATGTTTTGCAACTTAAGCTTAATAATGAAAGGCAAGGGACGATAGTGTAGGGACGTAATAGAATAAATAATAAAAAGTAGTTTAAGGGCTTGTCATCCTGAGCGAAACGACAGTGGAGTCGAAGGATCAGATGCTTTTGTATTATTAATTTCGACAGAAGCGCAGCGGAACGGAGAAATCCGTACTCGTTTAATTTGAAGAATACTATCAAGAAGAAAAGTTTAAGATTTCTCCACTCCACTGCTTGTTTCGGTCCCTAAAAGGGCAGGGGAAATTTAATAAAAAACGGAATGTTGATCCCTCGGTTCCGCTGTCGCTGCATTCCCCAAGGAAAAGGGGCAGGCGGGGTGACAATCTTCCATTTTAACGCTAGGGAAGCTACAATGTCATCATTCTAAATTTATAAGCGATACATTTTAAAGGATCTAAGAACAACATTCCTCCATTAACAAATTCTCCTTAACTTGTGAACTACACATTGATTAATTGGTTTTAAATTCTATGTTGAGATACATTGTTTTATTAATTCTTTCCAGTAGCTTTTTTATGAGCTTCGGCCAATCAGGGCTTTCTCCTAAAATCGCAAGCTATGATATCAACTTAGTTCTTGATGTAGATCAGAAGAAAGTATTTGCAGATCAAAAACTGATCTGGAGAAACCCATCAGACAAGGAAGTCTCGGACTTGCAATTTCATATCTACTACAATGCTTTTAAAAATTCAGAATCCACCTTTATGAAGGACAGAGGTGTTTTTGATGGTTTGCTTTCAGAAGCATTGGAGGAAGGAACAGGTTGGGCAAGGACGGATATTTTAGAAATGTTTGATGAAGCGGGAAATGATCTGACTGAAAATATGACTTATATTCAACCAGATGATGATAACGAAAAAGATCAAACAGTGCTAAGGGTGAAATTAGAAAACCCTGTCCAAGCAGGAGCAATTGACACCTTCCAATTGAAATGGGTTTCAAAGATTCCAAAGACGATGCCAAGAACTGGTTACAACAAAGAATATTATTTCATGGTACAATGGTTTCCTAAAGTTGGGGTCTACGAACTGGCAGGAAGTAGGTATGCGGAAGAAGATCAATGGAACTGTCATCAATACCATTCTTCAGGGGAGTACTATTCAGATTTTGGAGATTACAAAGTTAGTATGGATGTACCTGCTGATTATATCGTTGGTGCTTCGGGTGTTTTAAAAGATAAACAAGAAAAAGGAGCGCGGACGATATGGACCTATGAAGTAGAGGACGTCATAGATTTTGCCTGGACGACTAGCCCGCATTATTCTGTTATGAAGGATAAATGGGAGGATGTAGAGATCAAATTGTTGACCTATCCCAATCATGAGCATTGCGCGCCGAGATTTTTTCAATCCATGAAGAATGTGTTGGCTTACATGGACGAGCATGTTGGTGCCTATCCTTATCCTACGATTACCATTGTTGATCCACCAATTCATGGCTTGTTTACTGGAGGTATGGAATATCCAACTTTGATAAGCTCCCTAAGTTTTTGCTTTTTTCCAAAAGGAGTGCGGACGCCTGAAATTCTTGTGACACATGAATTTATACATCAATACTTCATGCAAATGATCGCCACCCATGAAGTAGAAGAACCTTGGATGGATGAAGGTTTTACGACCTACTTCGAATCTCGAGTGATGAATAAGTATTATGGAGAATATAATTCCACCATAGATTTTGCAGGCATACAAATAGGTAATGCAGAATTTAATAGGATTGAATTTTTATCCTCTGATAATCCAAAAATTGCTGCAGGTAATACGAAGAGCTGGGAATATAAACATGGTGGATATGGAACGATAGCCTATAACAAGACGGCCATGTGGCTTAAAACATTGGAAGGTATTGTTGGAATAGAAGCGATGGATGATATCATGAAATCCTATTTTGAAAAATGGAAATTTCAACATCCTTGTGGAGAGGATTTTACTGCTGTGGTTGACGACGTTGTCAGAAAGCGTCATGGGGATAAGTTTGGAGAAAACATGGATTGGTTTTTTGACCAAGTACTTTATGGGACTGTTGAATGTGATTACGCTGTAAAGTCAATTTCGAATTCAAAGCAAGCTCAGCCTGCAGGTTTTTTAGATGGAGAGACTGTTGTAGCGCTAGATGTGGAGAAATTAAAACCTGGGCAAGCTTCAAAAGTGATATTGCACAGATTGGGAGAAATGATTTTACCAATAGAAGTTCTGGTGAATTTTGAAAATGGCACAGCAAAAATGGAATACTGGGATGGCAAAGCCAGGTCAAAAGAGTTTGTGTATGAAGGAGAGCAGAAAATTATTTCCGCCATCATAGACCCAGAAAAGAAAATTGATATGGATACAAACTACTTGAATAATAGCATGGCTTTGGAGCCGCAAGCCACAGGCATTAGAAAATACTTTGTGAATTTTCTTTTGGCAGCTCAAGAAGCATTACAAAGCATAACAGCATTGATTTGAGAAGTGTAATAACAGTATTGTTTAGTGGTTTAAAGGCACTTTTTTCAAATTGGGAAATGTGGTTGCTTGTTTATGGAGTAAATGTATTCTTTGCCTTGTTTGTTGCACTTCCATTTAACTCATTTTTTAAAAGTTCTCTTGGCAATTCTTTAGCTGTCAATGAAAGCTTAAACAGATTTGATTATACTTTTATATCAGATTTTTTAAATGAATATGGTCTTGGGTTTAGCCAAGTTTTAAATCAATCCTATTTTGTCCTTGCCTTGTTTTTATTGCTATCTGTTTTTTTAATGGGTGGTATTATAGATTCATTGCTAGGTAAGCGAGCCGAATTTAGCTTTAAGGCATTCTGGACCGCCTGCCACCATCATTTTTGGAGACTGCTTCGTCTTACGATTTATTACTTTTTATTTCATATTGGTTTGCTGCTGATTTTTGTGCAAATATTCAGCATTGGTGGCTTGTCACCCTTTGAGCTTGAAACAGACGCTGATGTAATTTCAAGAGTGCAATGGGTAGGAGGCTTTTATTTATTCTTTGTAGCATTGATCATGATGTTTCAAGATTATGCAAAAGTGAAGGTAGTGCAAACAGATGAAAGATGGATTACCAATTCTGCACTTGCTGGGATAGGATTTACTTTTAGGCATTTCTTTGCTTGCATGTTTTTGTTTATTATACAAGTCTTGTTTTTTGTATTCATGACCTTTGTTTATATCACAATTAGGAAGCAGTTCTTTATGTCTTCAGAAGGGACAATTTTGTTGGCATTGTTTCTTGGGCAGATATATTTGTTTGGGAGGATGGGAGTGAAGTTGTTAAGGTTGAGTATTGCGGGGGAACATATAAGGGTTTATAAGGAAGAGACATCTAAGCACATATAAGAGTAAAATAGTTTTGTTTTAATCAAATAGGTCTATTGATCCTATAATACTTAGCTCCTTTAAAATGCCCACAAGTATCCTCTTTGTAATAAGCCATTCCCAGTTTTTCTAAAACACGAATGGAAGCCAAGTTTTCATTTGCCGCTCTTCCGATGACCGTCTCAATTTTTAGCTTATTAAAAGCGTAGTTGAGGCTAGCCTTGGCAGCTTCTGTGGCATAGCCTTGGCCCCAATCTTTTTGATGAAATCTAAAGCCTAAATCATGATCGCCATGCTCATTTAATTTGATGCCACACCAGCCGATGAATTCTTGGGTGGACTTTAGAAATACAGACCATCTGCCGAAATCATGTTTTTGATAATGATCATAATTGCGCACAAAATTTTCTGCATCTTCTATAGAATGGAAGGGGGGATCTCCAGTGTACTTTATGACTTCTGGGTCTGAATTTAGAAGGTATAGGTCAGGTGCATCTTCAATGTGAAATTCTTTAAATGTAAGTCGCTCCGAATCAAATAGGATGGTACGCATGCTTATGATTTTCGATCTTTTTTAAAACCGTAAGTTGTTTGCTTGATAAAATTGTCTGGAAAATAATCTACCCCTGGAAAACCAAGTTTTATTTCTTTGCCATCATAAGGAATGTGTGCGGTTCCAAAAATGAAATCCCAAACGGCTAAGGTCAGGCCAAAATTAACTCCAAATCTTTTGTCTTCAGGCAAGTGGTAGGCGTGATGCCAAATGTGCATTTCTGGATGGTTGAATATTTTTTTCATAAAAGGACCCAAGACGACAACGCCTATTAATCCTGAACCGATTATTACTGCCAACTGAATCAGTAAACTAGGTTCGTTAAACAAAGCAATATCAAATGCGCCAATTGCGATGACTACCCCAATAAGTAAGCCTAATACGCCTCCAGTAACTTGACCTTTGACCGAAATATTAGAATGATTGTAATGGCCAACAGCCAAAGTAAAAATATGGATGATGAAAAAATCATAGAGCCCAATTCCAAGCAAAGCTAATGGAATGTATTCTAAGGTTCTATATACTACATTTTCCATCCAATGGTATCGCAGATGTGCTGCAAATCCCATTTCTTCGACAGAGTGATGTACCTTGTGAAACTCCCATAAAAATTCAATACGATGTAGAAGTCTATGTATCCACCACTGAACAAAATCTCTAACAATAAAACCTACAAGTAAAATTAACCACATGGGTGAACCAAACAGCGGATTTGCAGATTTAAGATCAAAACCAGTTAGATTCAAAATACCATTATTGAAAAAATGTACCACGACATCTGAGGCAGCATTATATATGATAAGTGAGAAAAGGAAGAAATTGAAAAACATGTAAAAGAAGTCCAGCCAAAAATCCTTTCTTAAAGTTGCTTGTTTTTCACGCCATGGTTTGAGCATTTCAAGGCCAAAGAAAAATAGAGATACTAGAATCAGCCAATAGAAATAATTTTGCCAATGTGGATGCGTAATTTCATTCCATAGGTAACCAGCGTAGCCTTTATAAGCATTGATAATTATGTCAAGGATGACCTGCATTAATAATAGAATTTACTTGTAAAAATATATACGTACAAACAAATAGCCAAATAAACATTTCGATAACGCTTAATACGTAAATCCAATATTATACTTAAGACTTAAGTACCCAACTAAAGAACGAAATAAGGATTAATTAGTTCTGGAGCGGTAAAATTTACTTCTTCTTTGTCACATATGAGACGAGAAGCATGGAGTGCAATTTTTCTTTCTTTGTGTTTAGAACCACCATATTTGATGTCACCTCTTAGTGGTGCGCCAGCTTCAGAAAATTGAACTCGGATTTGATGAAATTTTCCAGTGATGGGTTTGATTTCATATTTGAAGGTATTGTTTTTTTCTTCGACGAGCTCATATTCTAAACTGCAAAGTTTGGCATCCTTTTTTTTGAATGGGACAGAAATGGATATTTTGTTTTTTTGATCTTTAATCAACCAGTTTTTCAAGGTACCTTTTTCTTTAGGTAGTGCCTTATCTGTAAGACCTATGTATGTTTTCTTGATTAGCTTTTCGCGAAAGTATTCATTCCATAATTTCAAGGTGGATTTTTTCTTTGCGAAAATTAGAACACCAGAAGTAACTCTGTCCAATCTATGAATAACGCCAACGTATGCTTTTTTCTTTGGATTGTGCAGATATTCTTCTACCAGTGTTTCAACAGTTGGAGATTCGAAAGGGTTTTTTTCAACAATCAATCCCGGTGTTTTATTGAGTACCAGTAACTTGTTGTCTTCGTGAATTATGGAAAGTTTCATCTATGCTTTTTCTTTTGCGAAATCAGATTCGTAAACGCCTTTGATTCTTTCCATTGGCGGATTGTAATAGCCATACTTTAGATCTGGAAATTCTGCCTTAAGTTTTTCCATAAGCACCTTAACACCCATTGTTTCTTTCGTGTCTTCTACGCCTACTTTTTCCAAATACCAATCTGGGTCAATATTGAAGTTTCGCCATTGGATCATTTTTAGATTTGTATCCTTAATGATTTTTCTGAGCGCTTGGTATTCTTCTTCAGAATCAGTCATGCCAGGAAAAACGAAATAGTTGATGCTCGTCCATCCATTGTGACGATCCATTACTTTTAGACTTTCAATGACTTCTTCAAATTTATAATTATTAGGCAGGTAATAAGCATTGTAAAGCCACTCTTGAGCAGAGTTGATACTTACCCTGATACTGTTCAAGCCTACTTTGCAAAGTTCGTCTACGGCATTTGGCATACTGCCATTGGTGTTGATATTGATGGAACCTTTGTCGGTGAATTTTCTAATCTGTTGAATAGCATCTTTCAAGGTCTCCCACATTAGCAAAGGTTCGCCTTCGCAACCTTGACCAAAACTGATAATAGGGAAAGGAGCGTTTTCTAAATGTGGAACACAGTATTCCACGATTTCACCCGCTGAAGGTTTGAATTGTAAACGGTCATGACTGGAAACAATGTCTTCGGCTTCTGGCTGAAAAGAAATACAGCCGATACAATTTGAATTGCAAGCAGGAGAAGTAGGTACTGGGCATTCCCATCTTCCCATAAAATAATTTCTGGCAGCCGGACATTCATAGGTAACTGCGCAGTTGTGAGCCAAATGTTCTACCAATCTATTGTCGGGAAATTTTTCCAAGAGGTCAGCCACTCCAGTTACAACCCTGTCTGCATCAAAGCCAATTGACTCTTGCCTGACATCATCCTCTATTCTGATAGCTGTAACATAAAATTTATCATCATGCCAGCCTACTGCTGTATAGCAAAATAAAGGCAAGGTTGGTGCATCTTTATCATTGACATATGAAGCCATATATAGACCAGTATGAGCAGGAGGAATAAAGCCAGCCGTGGCCCAGCCTTTATCACATGCTCTAATTTCACCAGTTTCTACATCGATACCAATGCCTTTTCGGCCTTCTAATTCGTAAACGTTTCCGCCTTCCGGCAATTCTATCCAAGCATCAGCAGGAATTGGACAGGCATATAAACCAGACCTTCCAATAGCATATAAGCTTGTATCTTCATATATATTTCCTTCACCATCTGAATAGAGAAGAAAAGGGCTAAAATTTTCCATTATACAAAATTAACCAAAATGTAATTAGTAAACCTGTCTTGTGTTAATTCATTTTACTATCTTAATTCTATGAAAACGCTACAAGACAAGATATTCGATTCGATTTTATCAAGATTTGAAAAAAAATCAGATGCAGTTTCTAAGTTATCTGACCTCTTAAATGTCGGTAAAGACGCCATATATCGGCGATTGCGAGGAGATACTATTATCACACCTGATGAGATAGCTATCCTTTCTAATGAATTTAGACTCTCCTTAGATGGTCTAGTACATGACCAATCAAACTTGGTGTTTTTTAGTTTTAAACCCTTTGAAAATACTTTAAAGAATTTTGACGACTACCTGGATTCTGCTATTAAGGATACCGAGATAGTCGCAAGCCGTCCAGATTCTCTTCTTCTGTATGCTTCCTCAGAAATTCCGATTTTTTTAATTGGCTTGGTTCCTGAAGTGGTGTCCTTTCATTTATACTTATGGGGAAAAAATGCTTTTGGTTTTGATTACTTAAATGATTTGAAATTTAGTTTTGATCTGATCCCACCTTCTACTAAAGAAAAATACAAAACACTGATTGATTTATACATGAAGGTTCCATCCGTCGAGCTGTGGGGTTCCAATTTGATAGATAACATATTAAAGCAGATCGAGTATCATTCAGTATCAGATAAATTTGCAAATCCAGATGACGCCATTGTTTTGTTAAAAAAATTATCAATCATGTTTAAGCACATTAAAGAAATGGCAAAACATGGTAAAAAATTTAGTCCCGGATCTGAGCCAAACTCTGCTTCTCATCCATATGAATTGTATCACAATGAGCTATTGTATATTAAAAACACGGTCATTGGCAAAACGCCTTCTGGTGTAGGAGTTTTTTCTAGTTTTGGAAATCCTAATTACTTAAAATCATATGATGAAAGAGTAACCAACTATGTTGAAAAATGGTTTGAAAAAGTAAAATTGAAATCTACGCCATTGAGCTCAGCGGGTGTTCCAAATCTAGATCTAGTATTCAATAGGATTCAGAAGAAAATTGAAAAAATGGAATCTAAGATTAAGTTGCATTTGGATGGAGATTTGGATTAGGCTTGTCGATTTGTATAGCCACAATACAATTCAGAGAGGACTTTGCAGTAGCATTTAATGCCACAGTTGATTGAGCGGATAATAAAAGTAAAATAAATAATAGATAGATCAATAATAGGATATTGGTCTACCTATTACTGATTGAGCTTACTCATACTCAAAAGTAAGTTTTATGTTAAACGGATTTTGAAGTGTGCCGAATGCAATTTCTTCTGTTGTATAAGGAGGGATGGTATCCCATTCAAGCGGTAAATCCAAATAGGCCAGTTCCATAAAGTCTGAAACGTAAGCAGTTCCTTGAGCATCATTTTCAGCAAGTAAAATTGTAATGGTTTGTTCAACACCAAAGCCTAATTCTATCCTCAGGTCCGTTTGGTTGAATGCATCCTCTTCATAATTTTCAAAAACATCAGAACGGTAGAGGTGTGACAATCCTTGAAACTCATCTCTGTTAAAATAGAAATCATCATAAACATAATAGACTAGATCTGGTGCTTCCTCACCTACAGCTGTATCCCAGGGACCATTTGGTCCTTGATGCTCTATCTGGGAAACGTATAGCCCAGTAATAATCATCTTTGTAGGAGGCTGAATGGAATCACAATTTACACCAGTCCAAAATGGATCACATTCGCATACATTGTCAATACAAGTTCCATTGATGCACATTGCACAAGGATCTGAGGTGTTTGGTTCATCGTCTCCACAGGAGGTGAAAAGTATTGAGGCCCCAAAAATTACAAAGAAGAATAGTGTTGGTAAATGTTTGTTAGAATGAATCATGTGTTATTTTTTGTTTTTAATCTTCAAAAGCTAAGCTAGATAATTTATTAGAAAATAGTATTCCAAAAGGTAGAAAAGGGTACCAGTTTAAATTATCTTCCTGTATAGAATGGGACAGTAATGAATTATTATACAAATAATAAAAATTTGAAAAAATCACAAGGGAAGCATGCAAGGAGGGTTTGTTTTGTAATTGGGCTTTTTGGAATCTTTCTTTTAATTCCATTTAATTGGAATATCTTTTTAGTGAAAGATGGACTTAAACTATCGGCCAAAGTAATTCATATTGAAGAGTTGAAAAAAGAAGTGTCTGGTGGGACAACAGTTGAAATTGAATATAATAGACTTGGAAATGAATTAGTGCACAGAAGAATAAGAGACTACACAGGAGAAAATTTTCTTTTCTTCATTGAAGAAGGGGATTTGTTGACCATATATGAATCTAAGGATAAACCTTATAAGTGTTATGTGCCATTTCTCCACATTGTGCCGAAGATATTTATAGGTGTTTTCTTTATTTTAATACCTTTTGTATTTGCGATTTTTGGGAGATAGCTTAGCGATGTAAATAGAAAAATGAAAACCGAAAATTGAATATACATAAAATCGAATCTGGATTTCGAAAATCAACGTATAACAACTAAAGACAAAATTGGATAATATAAACAACATCATAAAGTTCTACAGGGACTGCTACCAATTCGATACGCAAGGAATAAAAATCAATACTTTTTTTTCTAGAAGTTGTGAGCATATCTACATACCCGAGACATTAGAGCTCTTAAGTACAAGTTTAGAATGCCCTGTCCCTACAACATGGGGAGCAGAAGTAGAACAAACATTAATTTTGGATTCTAAGGAGAAGGCGCTCTATGCGGGTTCGATATTTGTGAAGGCAAAGACCAAGCAAATTGGAAAAACGATTAATAGTATTACGCCACTATACATTCATGAAATAGATCTCCAATGTAGGGATGAAGTATATTTTATTAAAATAATAGATACATTCATAAATCCGCCTTTCATAGATTGTCTGAATTCAATTGATGAAAATCTAAACGTCAAATTCGATAGCTTCATCGAAAAGATACCATTAGGTCTCTTAAATTTTGAAAATATTGTCAAGTTGGAAGCTGCACTAAAATCAATTTTGCCAACTTGGAATCTTGATGGGATCATGAATGTAAATAAAGCTGATTTTGACAACTTCAGTCATGTATCTAAATTGAAAAAAGAATCCTTTGGCAAGGAACAGCTCTACGCTAATTTAATTTTAGGAATATTCAAGAAACCTCTTGGCTCTAGAGGAGTGATTTCAGAGTTGACTCAAATCGCTGAAAAAAAAATAAGCTCTAAGTTATTGAATAATTATTTTAATGGTACTACTGTTAAGATATCAACACCTAAGTCTAGACCCATTCATGTTCCTACTTCTCTAAGCGAAGCTCAGAAAAAGGTTTTTTATTCGAAAGATTCAAATGATATTTCCTTGGTTATAGGGCCACCTGGTACTGGAAAGTCACATACAATTGCTGCCTTGGTGATAGATGTTATTAATAGTGGTGAATCTGTTTTGATAGCGTCCAAAAACAATCAGGCTGGCAAAGTCATTTTTGATAAAGTTGAAAATGATTTTGGTATAAAGAAAATTCTAATTAAAACTGAACGTCAGACATATAAAAGGAGTCTTATATCCAGATTGAATAAACTTGCTTTGGGGTTTTCAAGAGTAAATAAGACTGACCTTAATGATTTAGAACGGCATTTTAAGTCACTACATTGGGATATAGAAGAGCTAATTGAAGCATTAACAAGTATAGAAAAAAAGGAAATTAAATGGGGGGAATTCTATTATGAAAATAGGAGTTCATTTTTTACAAAACTTAAGGAAAAGTGGATAGAGTTTCAAAAGAGAAATACCAATACAGTTTGGAAAATTAATGGAGAAATTACAAAAAAGCAAAATCTAAAAATTAAGTTATTAAAGCAGTTTGTAAAATTACGTTTTGAACAAATGCTTGTTTTGACTTTAAAGGATAAAAGAACAGAATTCCTACATTTAATTGAAGCTCTAAAAGAACAGTCAGGAAATGCATTGGAGGAGAAATTTGAGAATATTGATTTTGATCTGATATTAAAAGCATTACCAGCTTGGATATGCAATACGCAAGATATATCTAAAATTCTTCCGTTAAAAAAAGAATTGTTTGATGTGGTAATTATAGATGAGGCATCACAGTGTGATATTGCAACTATGATTCCTCTTTTATATAGAGCCAAAAAAATTGTAGTGGTTGGTGATCCTATGCAACTGAGACATTATTCCTTTCTTTCAGATTACAGGCAATCTGAACTGCGAAACAAATATAATATTGAAGGCAATATCGCAAATTACAGAAAGAAAAGCTTTTTGGATTTGACTAATAAGGTCATAGTCTCTCAGGATCAACTGACATTTTTAAATGAACATTATCGAAGTAATCCAGATTTAATAACATTTTCAAACGAGAAATTCTATGATGGAAATCTTAAGTTAATGAGAGCGGCACCTCATTCTGTAAAAGTTGAAAGCAATGTGATAATTGAAGTGGACGGTAAACGGAAAAGCGATGGCGTTAATGTGGAAGAAGCAGAATCTGTTTTAGATAAATTGCAAGGCATAGTTAATCAAGAACAGGAACTGTCCGATAAAGTATGCAGTAAGATTGGAATCCTTTCTCCTTTTACTTCACAAACTAAATATATAAAATCCTTAGTAAGAAAAGCCGTAGATAATAAGGTGATGAAAAGGCATAAAATATTAATAGGGACTCCTTATCATTTTCAGGGAGAAGAACGAGATATTATGCTGCTTTCCATTGCAATAGATAATGATTCGCATCCTTCTGTTTATAATTATCTTAATAAAGAAGACGTTTTTAATGTCTCCATAACCAGAGCAAGAAATTTGCAATTTATTTTTACTTCTTTAAGTGTAAAAAGTGTTGATACAAAACATTTGATAGGTCAATACTTAATTGAACTCAGAAAAGTAAAAGAGGAAAATAAAATGGAAGATACTTATTATGATGGTTTCTCTCAAGAAGTATCCATCACTTTAAAAGGTCACGGTTTTCATAAAATCTATAAATCTGCCTATGTATCTGGAGTGGAAATAGATTTAGCAGTAGTGCACAATGAAAAAACTTACTGCATAGATATAATAGGATATCCAGGAGCATTTTCCAGGCAATTCACGCCAGAGCATATTCAAATGTTGAATAGAATGAATCATAACATTTTCTTCCTTCCTTACAGTAGTTGGGTGCTAGAGAAGGAAAAAGTAATAAAAAACTTGTTGGTGTTTTTGTATGAGTCAAGCTAGAGAATAATATAGGCTATTTTTCCTTTAAAGAAATCAATTTCTAGAGTTTAGGCTGGACATTCTACTGTCATGTGCTTTGATGCTCCTCCTATAATTAAACAGTCTAAAATACGACTTAGTAAATTTTTCTTACCGCATATATGTGACAGGTTATTTGTGTGCAAAATGATATTAAAGCTATATATATATATAAGGTGATCCAAGTAAAATCGCCCTTAGTTTACAAGTAAATAGCATGTCACAATTAAACTATAATGAAGCAACAAAAATTAGTACTTAGTTTATTTTTTAGTTAAATTTATACTAGATCCTGATTTAAATCAGAACCAAATGCAATTGAATAGGAAAAAACATATAGTTCTTATATGTAGCATAGCTATCTATGTACTACTTTCTAAGTCTTTTTCCCTTAAAGCAAATTCTATAGATTCTCTTTATACTTTATTAGATTCTTCAACTGGTGACACCTCAATTGAACTCATTCTTAATATACTGGAAGATCATTCGGAGGGCTTAGAACAAATGTTGCCCTCGCTAAAAACTCGAGCCTTAGAAATCTGCGATCGTTCTGATGTGGAAGACTGCCATAGTCGAATTTATACAAAACTTGGAAGCAAGCTGGCTCATCTAGGTGATATGAAGCAGGCAGAAAAGATTTATGGAGAATGGCTATCCTGGGCCATTATGGAAAATAATATAAAGGCTGAAGGTCTATCTAGTTTTTATCATGGTAAGTTAAAGTTTGGACAAGGTAAGTTGGAAGAAAGTTTGGTGTTTTTAAAAAAAGCTAAAGAAATTTTTCTTGAATTACCTCAAGAACAAAAGTATCTTTTTGAAATTGACAATCTATTAGCAAGTTGCTACAGAGACAAAGGGGATTTTGAAAAAGCAGAAGATTTGTATCGAATTTGTTTATCCGGAGCTAAAAAAATGGAGGATAAAAGATTGTTAGCGTCAACTTATAATTGTATAGGCAGACTTTATAGAAAAAGATCTGTAAACGATTCTGCTAGAATAAATTATATGAGAGCGCTTGAAATTAGTAAGGAATTAGATGACAAAAAAGTAATCTCCAAAATTTCTAATAATCTTGGAAACATTTTCCATATAGAAGGCAATCTAGAGAAAGCAATGGAATTTTATATTGTTTCCAAAAATGCAAAAGAAGATTTAAATTATACGAAGGGTATTGCAATTTCTTATCTTAATATAGGAGCAGTAAGATTTGATTTAAGGGAATATGAATTGGCTAAAGAGGATTTTCAGAAATCATTAGATTTGGCAACTTCATTGGATGCAAAAATATTAATGATACACAATTATTTGAAAATTGGAAATGTCTATAGAGAATTAGAAAATTTTGACGAGGCTATTAATTATCATCAGCTTGCTATTAGTTCTTCTAAACTAATAGAATTTGAAGAGGGAATTTTAAAGGGAAATAATTCTCTAGGAGAAGATTACTTAAAAATAAAACTTTTTGGAGCAGCTTATAATTGCTTTAAAGTGAGTCTTGAATTGGCCGAAAAAAATGAACGAAAAAATTTTGTAAGCGGCGCTTTGATACGTATTGCAGAATGTTATATGGGAGAAGAAGATAAAGACAGCTTCAATGAAATGAATAATGAATATTTCACGGAAACTTCAGAAAGTGAAATTGAGCAAATGCTATTGAAAGGCGCAAATTTAGCTATGGAAATTGATGCAGCTGAGAACATGATCATATCATTTGATGCTTTGAGAATGTTTTATAAAAAAACAGGACAATATCAAAAAGAAGCTGAAGCTGCTGATTTCTATCTAGCATATCGTGATTCCTTATTTGAAAAACAAAGAGTATCTGCCATTGCGGAGTGGTCTACAAAGTATGAAACAGCTGAAAAAGAAAAAGAGATTTTGCTGTTGCATAAAGAAAATGAATTGCAACAACTTGTAGCCTCAACGACACGAAATAATTTCATTGGGGTTTTTCTAATTTCTTTGCTTGGAGGAATTGGCATTTTCATTTATTTTTTCTTACAGAATAAGGTGAAACGAGTACAGCAAATTGAGAATCTAAGAACTAAAATATCTAGTGATCTTCATGATGATGTTGGATCTATGCTGTCTGGTCTTGCCATGCAAGCAGAATTATTGGAAATGACTTCTTCTGAGAGTGAGAAACCCAAATTGCAACGCATCGCTAAAATAGGAAGATCAGCAATGCTCCAAATGAGAGATGCAGTTTGGGCCATGGATGCGCGACAAGATCACATGAGTGATCTTGTGGATCGGATGAGAGAGTTTGCGGAAGAAACCCTTGTTTTAAAAGGAATCAAATATGAGTTTAAAATTGAAAATGTCAATTTAGAAAAAAAAATTTTACCAGATTTGAGACAAAACTTATACTTGATCTTTAAAGAAGCCTTGACTAACATAATCAAGCATTCAAATGCCACAGAGGTCACTTTAATTATGAAGAATAATGGAGATAGTTTTAATTTTCAAATTATAGACAACGGGGCAGTGCAAGAAAAGAATTATAAGACAACTGGACTTGGGACTAGTAATATGAAAATGAGGGCAGATAGAATAAAAGCTCATTTGGAAATAAAAATACAAAATGGTTTTGGTGTGTATCTTGTAATACCAGCTGTTTGAGTAATTGTGTAGAATAAATTGTAAATAGTATTTGCAAAAACTGAAAAGAATAAAATGGAAATTATCAAACTTGCGTTTGTAGAAGATGATTTAATTGTGCATGAAAGTTTATTGACTTTATTTTCATACAATAAAGCATTTGAGGTGGTTTTAGCTGCAAAGAGTGTGGAGGAGCTCCTTCAAGGTATTTCTAAAAATGGAATTATTAACTTGGATATTGTGCTCATGGATATTGGTCTTCCTGGAAAATCGGGCTTGGAAGGAATTATTCCTTTAAAAGAAAAATTACCAGGAGTTGATGTTGTCATGTTCACTACCTATGAAGAGGAAGATAAAATTTTTACTGCGCTTTGCAATGGTGCATCTTCTTATATTTCCAAACGTTCCTCCTTGGCAGAATTAGTAGCAGCATTGTTTATAGTTTATCGCGGAGGCTCCTATATGTCTCCGTCAATTGCCCGAAAGGTGATCCAACATTTTGCTCCAAAGAAAAAGAAGGAATCTATTTTGACTGATAGGCAAAAAGAAATTGTAAAGAATATTGTAGAAGGGCTTAGCTATCAGGAGGTCGCTGATCGTTTATTTATATCTATTGAAACAGTCCGCTCTCATATAAAAAGGATTTATAAAGTGCTCCACATAAACGGCAAAGCAGAATTGATTAGGAAGAGTATACAAGGTGATATTTAATGCTATTCCTGAGGATATTTAAATCAGTTCATATTTCTGAACAGCTCTGCTAATGCTGCACTAATACGCGATGCATAACTTGTTCTTCATCACTGCTAATTCTTATAAAGTAAACTCCAGATTGGAGTTTGCTAACATCGACAAAATATTCCTTTGGCCCAGGAAGTGTAGGAACTTGTGGTTGAACATTTCTTATTTTTCGACCAAATAAATCAATAAGTTCAATTTCGAATAGAGTCTTTCTAGATAGATCTAATTGTATACTCAATATATTGTCAACTGGATTTGGCATGATAGAACTTACTTTAACAATAACTTGAACTTTTTCTGTATTTGTCAAAATAGAACAGTTGTAATTTACTAGACTGTCACAATTTTCTACCGAAGTAAAAGTCAATGTAAAAGTTGTATCACTTAAAATAGAAACTCCATTAATGATTTCACCTACATTAACTGTTGTGTCAATTTGAATGTTGTAAACAGGATTTACATTGATATTAGTTATATAAATACTGTCAAAATTTGGAAATGAAATAGTGTCAGACAAAATTACAGATTCTTCATAGCTGATACCTTCCCAAACATCACCTTCACATAACTCAACAGATGTACTAATAATTTCAAAAGGATTTGAAATTGTATTTGATACCGTATTGGTGACTATTGGTAGGTTATAGTCAAAAATGATGTGTGCAGTATTGCTTATTGTCTCGTCAATATCCAAACCAGGTTTTGGTTTAATGGAATATTTAATATAACCCTGACTTTCTATTTCGTTTTGTTTTTTGCCAGGTAAATTTATATCGTCGAAAAATACTCTTAGAATATTAGATCTTAAAGTCCATCTGTATTGGTGTGAGGATGAAATCATTTCTAAACTTGTTAAATCAAGATTTTGATCTAATGTGTCTAAGATTGTTACAAAGCTGGCTGGAAAGTTTCCTGTGTTTTGAAACCGTACGGTGTAGGTCAATGTATCACAGTTCTGATAATCTAAATTGCTGTAAAATTCTGGCGCTACTAATTTGTCATTAGGGTCGTAGGAACCAACGACGAGTGTTGATAAATTTTTATAATTATTAGAAAGGTCCTCATCATTTTCTGAGTTATTTATCCAAGCTTGACATAAAATAGGGTCGTCAATATTTAAGCTGGTCGGGTTTTGAATCTCTATTATAATATGTCCATCCTCTAAAATATTCAGATTAGTCAAATTCCAATAGATAGTATCACCAATTACTAAATCTGGATCAGGCTTGCTTGACAAAAACATTGTTTTGGGATCTGCTAGAAATTTAATAGTACCATTTGCAATTTCGGTTCCTTTGTTAGCATAATTAATAGATAAGTAATTTTTGAATCCAGGGCGAAATGGATTTAATTCGGTAAGATCAACACTAAGGTCATGATGTCCTGGTGGAAAGAATATTCCAAAGTCCAGATCAGAAGTGGATTCACTAATGAGATAATAATTAGGATTTACTATGGCATAAGGAATTGATGGTGCTAAACGTAGAGTATCAGAACTTAATTCAACATTCAAGCTATAATATCCATCTTTATCGCTAACCGTAGCATTAGAAAATCCAAACTGGATTAATTCATTGGCTATGTTAGATTCATTAAAATCTTTAAAGCCATTATTGTTTTCATCATGAAAAACTTGGCCAGCAACTTGAGCGAAAGTTAAGTCATCAATTGACCGCTTCCACAAGTAAGGGATAGAGTCAAATTTTGATGACATTGTAAGGAATATATGTTCATTATGTATCGTAGCATCGTAAAATATTCTTTTCTCAGGAAATAAATTATCTGTTATTTCAAACCAGTTTTGACCTAAATCTGCTGTGAGGTAAATGCTTGAATCTGCTACTGCAATGACGGTGCTATCAAGTACATGCACATCCTTGATTAATATTTTGGCTCCATTTATATCTGTTAAATTATCATTAATAGACGTAAAGTTCCGACCGTTATCTTCCGAAATGAATAAGTGTGGTCCAGGGCGACTATCATAATAGAAAAGATGATTGTCCGTAGAAAATAAATTGTCCTTACTAGGAGCAAAACTCTCTGGTAATCCTGTTCCAATATTCTTCCAATTTGTACCATAATCTCCAGAAATATACAACTCTCTAAATGTATTAATATAGTACAAACTATCTTTATGTACAACCATGTCTTCAAAATTGGAAAGAACATTAGTTGAACCCGTCCAGTCAGCTCCATTTGTGGAAACACTTATTTTACCGAACCCATCAACTGCGATGATAGTATCCTTTATAGACATTAAGTTGACTGGAAAGTAATTTTCATCTTCAAATTTATTAAGTTCTTCCCAATTTAGAATATCTCCATTCGAGACAAACAATGTACTTCCTCCTGATTCTAAACCAAGGTATAGACCTTTAAAATTAATAATATCGCTAAATACATTAATTGAGCCCAAATCATTTGAAATATTCGGTCTTGTATTCCAGCTCACAGCATCATTCTCCGAAAAGTAGGTGAACCTAACAGTAGTGTATAAAAGATCACCAATTGATTGGATTTTTTTAAAGCTATTTGCCATATTAAAGTTATCAAAACCAAGACCCATAGCATTTACGGTCCAAGAAGCTGTTAGGTCGTTTGATTCGAAAACGTGTTGTGAGCCGATTAAAATGTTAGAACCATTTTTCAAAATTTGGGCTTCTTCAAACCAAAAGAAATCATAGAAAAAGGGCGTCCAAGTATCTCCTTCATCTGTGGAATAATGATATTTCTCATATCCTCCTGAAGAAAAAAGCCATCCGTCAGAAGCGGAAATAAAACCTTCTGGATTTGGAAAGTCATAGAATTCGAAATTCTCACCATAATCGTCTGAAATTAAACTTTGAGAACCATGTCTTATTAATATGACCCTATTGTCAATAACAATAAAATCATTCATCGGACTAAAAAATTGAGTTTCGAAAACTAGTTCCCATGTCGAACCTTGATCGTCTGATTTTTTTAATCTAAATTCTTCTTGCAACCAAATGGTTTCATCGTCAATTTGCATGTTTACCTTGAAAGGTTCGCCAGTAATATTTTCTACCAGGATCGGATCCTGGTTTTGATCAAACTTATTTATCCTTTTTATATTATAGTCCGAAAACAATAAATAATCATCAGTAGCAATCAACTCATATACTGGTCGGTTGACTGTAAATTCAGTCAGTTTTTGCCAAGAATTACCATAATCAGAACTTTTATAAATTATTGCTAAGTCATCATCAAAGGAATATATGGAGGCAAATAAAGAATTTCCATCTTCACAAATTAAATTGAATCCATAATTAGGCAGTACTCTTTCCCAACTATTCCCTTGGTCATAAGAGGCATAAATACCAGAACGAGATCCAATGAAATAACGATCGTCGATTTGGACGAAAGCTTCAATTTTATCTTCTCCTAAATGAGAAACAGTCTCCCATTGACCTAAGACAAAAAATGGTAGTGCACTTAATGTGGCAAGCAGTATTAATACTGGTAGATATGTTTTCAAATTCAAAATTTTGAGATTTGTGAATAACAAAATAACATATTTCTAATGATAAAACGTTGTTAGATCTATTTATTTTACGAGGTGAAAATTTAATTGAACATTGAAGTGTTTGATCAACAAAAATCTTTTAAAGCTTGATTTTTAACCACACTTACAGTTCAACCATCCAATTTCACACTTCAGAAGGTTTCTCTAGCGTATGGCCTATTATCATAGCATATTACACTCATAATCAATAAAACAATGAAACAATACATATTTACACTGATCTTATCTCTTGTTATGGTACAATTTGCAACTGCTCAAAATGCTACCCAAGTACTCAGAGGAACCATCATAGATACGCAATCGGAAATGCCAATTATCGGAGCTGCAATTGAATTGTTATCTGTCGAAAACATAGCTGGAACCACTACTGACATAGATGGTTCTTTTGTTATAGAAGATGTTCCCGTTGGAAGGCATGAGATACGTTTGAGCTACCTTGGCTATAATACCGTCACCATTCCAAATATATTGATCACCTCAGGAAAACAAGCTGTATTAGCGCTGTCGATGGAGGAGTCAGTTATTCAGATGGAGGAGATCGTAGTTACAGCAGAAGTTGAGAAAGACAAAGCCCAAAATGAATTAGCCACCATCTCCGCAAGATCTTTCTCCATAGAGGAAGTAACCCGTTATTCAGGTGGAAGAAATGATGCCTCACGATTGGCCGCAAATTTTGCGGGTGTTAATATCGCCAATGATTCAAGAAACGATATTGTGATTAGAGGAAATTCTCCAACAGGCGTATTGTGGAGATTAGAAGGAGTACCCATCCCAAACCCCAATCATTTTTCAACACTTGGAACTACTGGTGGACCGGTCTCAGCTTTGAACACAAATTTGCTTAAGAACTCAGATTTTATGACTTCTGCTTTTCCGGCAGAATATGGAAACGCCAACGCAGGCGTCTTCGATATCGGCTTACGTACCGGAAATAAAGACGAGACAGAGTTCACTGCTCAACTTGCCATATTTTCGGGATTAGAAGCCATGGCTGAAGGGCCATTGGGCAAGAATAAAAACAGCTCCTATGTTGTCGCTTATAGAAACTCATTTGTAGAATTGGCAAATGCTGTTGGCTTAAATGTAGGAACAAACGCCCTGCCTTTCTACAAGGATCTAACTTTTAAAATAGACTTAGGAAATGGGAAAGCTGGTAAGTTTAGCTTCTTTGGACTCGGTGCTATGAGCGATATCTTTTTTGACTCTAATGAAATTGAAGAAGGAGACCTTTTTGCACAACTTGGCATTGATTCAGAAGCCATTTCTCAAATTGGTATTATTGGGATGAATCACAGGTTTTTGCTAAATGACAATACTTACATTCGTACAACGATAGCTGCTACTAATAATAGCAATCAATTTACCGAGACGAGGGTTTTAGAAGATGGCGTAAAGGAGAAGAGATTGGATATAGATGATACCTTAAATAGATATGTTGTTAGTTCTTATTTAAATAAAAAGGTGAACGCGCGATTCACTTATAGAACAGGGATACTTTTTGAAAATTTACAATTAGATGCCTTTTTAAGAAATCGTACGAATACGGCAGACTGGATTGTGATCCGTGATTTTGAAGATAGTATGAATTTGCTGCAAGGATATTTTCAATCTCAGTACAAGTTAAATCCTAAACTTACATTAAACATAGGCTTGCATGGGCAATTTTTGACTTACAATGATACTTATTCTATTGAGCCAAGACTAGCTCTAAATTATAGCCTTTCAAAAAACCAAACACTTAGTATAGGTTATGGCATGCACAATCAAATGCAGCCACTTCCAATTTATTTCACACAATCATTAAATCAAGGTGGAGGGATAAGCGACTTAAATGCTGATTTGGATTTTACAGAAGCAAATCATTTTGTACTTGCCTATGATCTTAAAGTGGGGACGAATTGGAGAGTTAAATCAGAAGCTTATTATCAAGCACTTTCAGATGTGCCAGTTGATGTTGAAGCTACTGACTTCTCAATTTTAAATGTCGGTGCAGACTTTGGATTTCCATCTAAGCCAGGATTGGTAAATGAAGGGACAGGCTATAATTATGGACTTGAAGTAACTGTAGAAAAATTCTTTAGTCAAGATTATTATGGTTTGTTGACAGCTTCCTTGTTTGATTCAAAGTATAAAGGTTCTGATGGGGTTGAGAGAAATACAGCATTCAATAATAATTACACTGTGAATATATTGTTGGGTAAAGAATTTAAGATTGGAAAAGATAGAAGAAATGCACTGACCTTTGATACAAAGCTAACAACTGCTGGGGGAAGGTACTATACGCCAATAGATAAGGAGTTGTCTACACTTTTTGGACGTGAGATTAGAAAGGAAGGGGAGGCTTACTCTCTACAATATGATCCTTATTTTAGATTGGATGTGAAGTTCGGTTTTAGATTAAATAGCAAGCGTAAGAAATTCTCTCAGCAATTTTATTTTGAATTCCAAAACTTAACCAATAACGAAAATGCTTTCATCAATCAATATAATGTAGATAGAGACGAAGTCGTTACTTTGAATCAAATCGGTTTTTTCCCGGATCTACTTTATAGGGTGCAGTTTTAAGAATGGTTATAAATTTAGACGGTTATTTGTTTATTGTTCAATGGTAAAACAATAACCCAAAAAATAAAAAAACAATAAGTCATGATGGATCAATTACCACTATGGATTGCAGCATTGTTTATTTTAACGCTAATCATAGCTTTCGTATTATTCTATTTGGCCAATGGAAAGCCTAAGAAACTGATGCTAGGAATATTTGCTATAGCATTTGTACAATCTGCACTTGCATATAATGGATTCTATCAAGTCTTAGATGGCATGCCACCTAGATTTTTATTTATTTTATTTCCTACGATTCTGATATTTATTTATGCTTTTCAATCCGAGCAAATTGAATGGATGAAGCAAAACCGAAATTCAAAACTCAGTACTTTTTTTCATGCTATTAGAATACCGGTGGAGATAGTTTTGTTATACTTATTTCTTAATGGCGCGATTCCGGAATTGATGACTTTTGAAGGAAGAAATTTTGATATCCTTGCAGGTATTACGGCCTTAATTGTTGGTTTTTTATTTCTAAAAGATAAAATATCTAGACAGGGAATGATCGTTTGGAATTTCATAGGATTGGGTCTTGTTCTCTTCATTATGCTAAATGCTATTTTGTCTGTAGAGACACCAATACAACTATTTGCTTTTGATCAGCCTAATAGAGCGCTCCTCTTTTTCCCATTTGTTTTGCTTGGAGCGGTTTTGGTTCCTATGGTTGTATACATGCATGTAACTGATATAATCGTTTTTAAAAGTGAACAAAAAGAACTATCCAAGATTACAAATGTCAGGGTAGATTCTAAACATATTTTAAATCATTAATGGACTATATTAAATCATTATTATGGTAAAAAAAGACGCCCTTTATATTTCTGAAAAAGCAAAAGATTTATTTAAAAAAATAGATTTTGCAGATACCTATTCAACTACAAATCATAAGGATGATTTAAAGACCATTGCTTATAAAATTTTTGATACAAGCCCAGCTTGGGTTGTAAAGCTTATGAATCTGCGGAATGCCATTGCTTCAAAATTTGGATTGGACACCGAAGTACCTGCTGATGCAGAACAAGCATATAAAGTTGGAGGCTATATTAAGTTCTTTCAAATCATGTCTATTGGAAATGATGAATTAATCATGGGAGCCGATGATAGCCATTTAAATTTCAGAGCCATACTTAGTAGAACGCAAGATGCCGAATATAATATCAAAGTGACAACCATAGTGGAGTATAATAACAGCTTGGGCAAAATCTATATGAATATCATAAAGCCAGGTCATAAGATGATTTTAAAAGTATTGGTTAAGAATGCATTTGTTGATTCGGGCGTTTTAAGGGAAAGTAGTTTTGCGTAGAGGGCAGGTTAACTCATCCCCCTGACTGGGCAGTCCCAATACGGGCAGTCCCAATACGGGCAGTCCCAGTACGGGCAGGCCCAGTGCTGGCAGTCCCAATACGGGCAGTCCCAATACGGGCAGTCCCAATACGGGCAGTCCCAATACGGGCAGGCCCAATACGGGCAGGCTAGCCCTTCTTTTAAAAAGAGAGGAACATCGTTTCGGGATAAGCAGCAATAAAGGAACCTGTTTTTTTGCAAAAATGACTTAGGAGATTAGTAGAAATTCCAGATTCATCACTTATAATATTAAAAAGGTTGAAAGGAAGATTGTCATCTTGAGCGAGCTGCAAGCGAGCCGAAAGATCAATTTTAATTTTTATGAACTAATTTCGACTGAGACTGCCGAAGGCAAAGCGAATGGAGAAATCTGCACACGTTTAATTTGAAAAGTACTTTCATTAAGAAAAATGCAAGATTTTTCCTCTCCACTGTATTCAGGTCGAGATTTAATAAAAAAGTGAATATTGATCCCTAGATTCGACAGACGCTGTACTCCCCGATGTTGCAATCGGGACCGATAGGATGACAATCTTCCATATCGAACTTAGTTAATCCGTTTTTTAACTAGCAACACTATGTTGCTGGTTTTTTTATTATCCCAATTCAAAAAAAAAGCCAATAATTTTCAGACTTTTAGAATTTGATTTCGTAGCTTAATAGTAGATGAAACTTAGAAAAGCAAAAGACATAATTGGATTTAGTGATACTTGGCTGTTGATCATTGGGATTCCACTAATTGGCGTCTTGATTTCTATTATTCTTTTTGGAAATTATGTTACCGATCTTATCAGTGATGGGCATCTTCCCGTTTGTTGGCTTGCTTCTGTCTTTTATGTTACAGTATTCTGGTTAGGCTATCGAGGCCTATTTATGCTTCTCCACACAAAATATCCAGATGCCTCAGATACAACAAAGCGGGTGAGCCTGTTAATTGCCTTGGTCTTAGTGAGTTATTTCATTTTAAGTATGATATTACATGCTTTAACAGGGCCTATTGTACATGGTTATTTTGGATTGCCAAAGCCTAATCCTGTACTTGAGATAATTGGAGCTTTACTTGTAGGTTTTTTTATTCTCTCTCTTTATGAAGGATTTGCCTTATACCATAGACTTCGAAAGACAGAATTGGAAAAAGAAGTTTTAGAAAAAGAATCCGTACTTACACAATTAGCCTCTCTAAAAAGCCAAGTTAATCCTCATTTTTTATTTAATAGTTTAAATACTCTTAGTTACCTCATTCCAGAATCTCCAGAACGAGCAGAGAATTTTGTACAAAAGCTTTCTCGGGTATATCGGTACATCCTTGAAATTAAGGATGAAAAGTTAATCCCTTTAGATGATGAGCTCAATTTTCTTAATTCTTATGTTTTTTTGCTCAAAGAAAGGTTTGGAGATAATCTAGTTGTTTCCATCAATATTGATAAAAAGTATTTGAATAGGTACATCATTCCATTGTCCTTGCAGCTCTTGTTCGAAAATGCGATAAAACACAACGAGATTTCGAAGGCAAAGCCCTTGACTATATCTGTATATATCAATGATAAAGGGAATTTAGTTGTTAACAACAATCTTCAAAAAAAGAATCTAGTCAGGCAAACTTCAAAGCTTGGCTTACAAAATATCAAAAGCCGCTACGAATTGCTTACTGATAAATTGGTTGAAGTGATTGAGGATATAAAAAATTTCACAGTTGTTGTACCTTTGCTGAAAGCAATCAATTAAGATGAAGTTTATTAGCTTTCTATTTCTTTTATTTTCAATGAATATAGCTCATGAAGAGTATGTCATTGATTTGTATTATCACTCTGAAGAGGAAGGAAAAATCCATGTAGCTGTTTATGATGGTGAAAAGGATTTTTTAAGTCAAGAAGTGGCCTATATTGGATTTATAATGGAAGAAGGAGAACGAGATGCCAAAATTAGAATACCACATCATATTAAAAGCATAGCCATTGCTGCCTTTCAAGATTGCAATAATAATGGTGTATTTGATTTAAATTTAATTGGGATTCCTAAAGAGTCCTACGCAATCACTAATAATTGTAGAGCAAAGTGGAAAGAGCCGACCTATGAGGAGGCTAAAATAGACCCTAGCAAGTTTGAAAAATTAGAGTTCAAACTGGAATATTGGAAAAACCGTTAAAATGAAATTTTTAATCGTAGAAGATGAGGATCCTGCTGCCCTGAGATTAGAAAAAATGATCAAGGAGCTTAAACCTTCCTGTTCCTTAGTAGGTAGGACGGATAGCATCCGAGCTACGGTAGAATGGATCAAGGCCAACGAAAAGCCAGACTTAATTTTTATGGATATCCAATTGGCTGATGGTTTGAGTTTTGAAATTTTCCAGCAAATAGATATTGAAGTTCCTGTTATTTTTACAACAGCCTTTGACCAATATGCCTTGAAAGCTTTTAAAGTAAATAGTATTGATTATCTATTAAAACCAATCGACAAGACTGATCTCAGTCAAGCAATTTCGCAATACGAAAATTTGCACAAAAAAAAGGAAAATATCGATTCCAATGCCATTCAAAGAATATTGGGCTCCTTTCAAAAGAAAGAATACAAAAGAAGATTTTTGATTAAGTCGGGAGATCATTTTGCTCACATTGCTGTGGAAGAAATCGCTTATTTTTATTCTGAAGATTCTGTTTTATTTTTGGCAACCAACAATGGCAAAAAGTATATCATAGAGTTTACGGTTGATAAACTAATGGAGCAACTTGATCCAGAATCATTTTTCAGAATCAACCGGAAGCTTGTCCTTAATGATAAGTGTATTGACAAAATTTCTTCCTATTTTAACAGTAGACTAAAGTTGGATATAAAGCCGACACCTCATTTTGAAGTTGTCGTAGCAAGAGAAAAAGTAAAATCATTTAAAGAGTGGTTAGATTCATAAATTAATTCTCATGAAGCACAGTAAGCATGCTAAATTAAC
>CALIIW010000153.1 GCA_938018185.1 uncultured Saprospiraceae bacterium | reverse complement strand
AAACAGATTGCCTTTGCTTCAAATAGGTATGGCAACTTTGATGTTTTTGTGATACCGGCTTCAGGTGGTAAAGCGACCAGATTGACACATCACTCTGCATGGGACATGCCTTCTGATTTTTCTAAAGACAACAAAACAGTTTTATTTACTTCTAGCAGGTTGGATGAAGCTAAAAATCAGCAATTCCCTTCTAGCGTTTTAGCAGAACTTTATGAAGTGCCGACTGATGGCGGAAGAGTCAACCAAGTGCTTACTACACCAGCGCATGATGCTAAATACAGTCCTGATTTTAGCAAGATCATTTTTCATGATCGAAAAGGTTATGAAAATGATTTCAGAAAACACCATACTTCCTCTGTCACTCGTGACATTTGGATTTATGATCTTGAGAAAAAAAACTACGAACAAATTGAGTCATTTAATGGTGAAGATAGAAACCCAATATTTAGCTCTGACGGGAAGTCTTATTATTTCTTGAGTGAACAAAATGGGTCTTTCAATATTTTTAAAAACGAAATTGGTAAAACAATAGCGCCTAGGCAAATTAGCTTCATGGAGAAACATCCTATTAGAAGCTTGAGCAAAAGTAATGATGGAAAACTATGCTTTTCTTTTCATGGAGAAATTTACACTATGAAGGAAGGCGGTAAAGCAGAAAAAATAAATATTAACATCAGTGCAGATGAAAGGTATAATGAAGAAAAAATTAAACCAATCTCTGGTGGTCTCTCAGACATGGCAGTTTCTCCAAATGGAAAAGAAGTCGCTTTTATCTCTAGAGGAGAAGTATTTGTAGCTTCTGTTAAAGAAGGAACTACAAAACGAATTAGTAATACTCCAAACCAGGAGAGATCCGTCAGCTTCAGTCCTGATGGTAGATCACTTCTTTATGCCTCTGAAAGGAATGGGTCGTGGAATGTATACCAAAGCAAAATAAAACGCGCAGAGGAAAAGTACTTTTTTACTTCGACCTTGATTGAAGAAGAGGTAGTAATCGCATCCGATGCACAGACTTTTCAGCCGGCGTATTCTCCTGATGGAAAAGAGGTTGCGTTTTTAGAAGAACGTACTGCACTCAAAGTTATAAACCTTTCTAGCAAGAAGGTCAGAGAGATCATGCCCAAGAACAAGAGTTATTCCTATTCTGATGGCGACCAGCATTATGAATGGTCCCCAGATGGAAAATGGTTTTTTGTAAATTTCTTAAGAGATAAGCAATGGATTGATCAAGCTGGCTTGGTTTCTTCTTCAGGATCAGGCGAGATTACGAATATGTGTAATAGTGGTTATGGCTCTTATGGTCCACGATGGATGATGAATGGTGAAATGATGCTTTGGTTTAGCGATAAAGATGGCATGAAAAATCATGCTTCTTGGGGTGGAGAAATAGATGTATATGGTATGTTCTTAACACAGGATGCATACGACAAATTCACACTCAATGAGGAAGAGTATAATCTATTAAAAGACGAAGAAAAAGAAGACAAGAAAGAGGAGGATAAAAAGAAAAAAGATGATAGTGGCAAGAAAGATAAAGATGACACGGCGGACAAAAAAGTAGAACCTATAAAAATAGAGCTAGAAGATAGAGAAGATAGGGTTACAAAATTATCCTTGCACTCTTCTAGAATGTCTGCTGCTTATGTTACCAAAGATGGTTCAAAGCTTCTTTACTTGACAAGATTTGAAAAAGGTTACGACTTATGGCAAACTAACCTCCGAACAAAGGAGACCAAAATACTTTGCAAATTGGGAAGTAGAAGAGGTGGCTCTATTGTACCCGATGCTGAAGATAAAAATGTATTCATCTTATCTAACGGGAAAATATTTAAGGTAGACTTAGAAAGTGGAGAGAAGAAAAGCATCAATGTAAATGGAGAGATGGTCTTAAATGAAAGTGCTGAGCGTGAATATATTTTTGATCACATCTGGAGGCAGGTAGAAAGAAAATTTTATCTTGAAGAATTACATAAAGTAGACTGGCAATTTTACAAGGAAGCTTATGAAAAGACTTTGCCACACATCAACAACAATTATGACATGGCAGAGATGCTAAGTGAATTGCTTGGCGAATTGAACGCTTCACATACGGGAGCTTATTTTAGAGAAAATGTTGAAACTGGAGACAAAACCGCAAGCCTGGGTATCTTCTATGATTTAGAACATACTGGCAAAGGATTGAAGATTGCAGAGATCATGGACAAGTCTCCTTTATCAAAAAGCAAATCTAAAGCCAAGAAAGGATCAGTGATTGAAAAAATAGATGGCATAGAAATCAACTCAAACACCAACATTGCAAAACTACTCAACAGAAAAGCGGGTGACAACACCCTACTCTCTTTTCATGACCCTTCAAATGGAAAGCGCTGGGATGAAACAACTAAGCCTATTTCCATTGGCCAAGAAAACGAACTTCGCTATCAGCGTTGGGTTGAAAATTGTCGCAACTTAGTTGATGAGTTATCTGGTGGCAAAGTGGGTTATGTACATGTCCGTGGCATGAATGACCGCAGCTTTAGAACCGTATACGACGAAGCCCTAGGGCGTAATCATGAAAAGGAATCTTTGATTGTCGACACCCGATTTAACGGAGGCGGATGGCTGCATGATGACTTGGCGACCTTCTTAAATGGTATTGACTATTTGACCTTTATGCCTCGTGGCCAGAATCTAGGAAACGAACCGCAATTCAAATGGACGAAGCCATCTGCGGTTGTCATGAGTGAGAGTAACTACTCAGATGCACATATGTTCCCTTACGTTTATAAAACATTAGGCATTGGTCAACTGATCGGCATGCCTGTACCTGGAACGGGTACGGCAGTCTGGTGGGAGAATTTGCAAAACGGAATTGTCTTTGGTATCCCTCAAGTTGGGATGGTTGACACGGAAGGTGATCTTTTGGAGAATAAACAGTTGGAGCCGGACATTAAGGTGCCTAATGATCCAGGAAAGATAATAATGGGTTTTGATCAGCAGTTGGAGGCGGCAGTGAAGGCGCTCTTAGGTGCGAAGAAGAAGAAAATACCGTAAGGATTTTAAAAGTCGAAAGGTGAAGCAGAGAAGGTTTAAAGTTGATATTATTAATATACCTACGAAGTCTGGAGACTTCTCGGCGCGGCTGGGGCCGCGCCGGGATGCACTGGGTTGATATAAGTTTAATTAGCTATCTTAAATACATACAAACAATAAAAACCCAATTATCTCATTCTAAATAACATGAACTGGAAAATTCTACAAAAAACAATTCTATCGCTTACTTGCTACTTACTCTGCACAAACCTCTCTGCCCAAAACAAAAAGCTTTACATGATCCCAGGGCAAGGATCAGACACCAGACTTTTCAAGCATCTAGTCATTGAAGGCTATGACACTGTTGGCATCAACTATGTTATTCCTGAGAAGAATGAAGGAATGAATGATTTGGCAAGAAGGATGGCAAGCGAAATTGACACGACTGAAAGTTTTGCTTTGCTAGGAGTTTCTCTAGGTGGCATGTTGGCCATGGAAATGTGCTCCTTTATGAATCCCGATAAAATCATTCTAATTTCATCAGCTAAAAATGAAAATGAAATCCCGAAGATGTATCGCATGTTTCGCAAACTCCCTATAAACAAAATTATTGGTGGAAATTTTTTAAAATTTTGCACGGTTCTTTTTCAACCAATCTATGAACCGCTAGGCAAGGAAGATCAGATCTTATGGAGAACCATGTTCAAAGAAAAAGATCCAAAATTTATGAAGCGTGCTTCTGATTGTATTATTAACTGGGAGGGATATGCAAATGAGGGTATTGACATTCTTCACATACATGGGTCGAAGGACAGAACTTTGCCTATTAAAAATATTGGGGAGCATGAGAGGATTGAAAATGGGACACATATCATGACGTTGACGGAGGCGGAGAAGATATCGGAATTGGTGAATGGGTTTTTGTAATATACTTGCGAAGTCTGGAGACTTCGCTGCGCGGCTGGCGCCGCGCCGGATGTGGGCGACTGAGGGCGGCTGAGGCCGCATCGAATTTTCTAGATCAGCCCTCTGGCCTTTAATTCTAAGTACTTGTTGATTGTATTTATCGAAAGATCTTCTGGCCGTGTGAGGATGGATTGTATGCCATACTGTTTGTACTTTTGAACAATCTGTTCTTTTTCATTCAAAAATTTCTTGGCAATGACTTGGTGGTAGATCTCTTCTGTTGTTTTGACTTCTTTTTTTGCAAAATCTTCAATTTCGGTATTCACAAAAAAGACAACTACGAGGAGATGCAAGTTATTGACTTTACGCAATAATGGCAGTACCCGCTCTGCAGCTTGCAAGCTTTCGAAATTTGTAAAAAGTAAAACAAGGGACCTCCCCTTAATCAATTTTCTTGCTGAATGATAAAGAATCTCGAAGTTAGATTCTAGATCTCTTGGCTGTTCTCTATATAGTGCATTCAGTATCTTGTTCAATTGAGCAGGGCGTCGATCTGCCTTGATGGTGGCACCAAGTTTATCAGAAAAAGTTATCAAGCCGGCTTTGTCGTGCTTTTGTAAGACAACATTAGAAATAACAAGACTTGTATTAATGGCATAGTCCATTAAGCTTAAACCTTCGAAAGGCAT
>CALIIW010000152.1 GCA_938018185.1 uncultured Saprospiraceae bacterium | reverse complement strand
AGATTTGAAGAAGTTAGTCACTGGATCGGCCTGCCCCTGAGCTTGCCTCGGGGAGATCCAGCGCCAGTTCCGTTACTTGTGTTTCTGAAGCTTGAAGACAGGCCATGTGGCAGGAGAGCTTCCGAAACATATTCTTGGATTCCGTTGGTTGTTTGTGAAAGGGCAAATTACTTATGTTCCACACAAGCACAAAATAAACTAGTGCTTGATCTGAGATCAAGCATTCTTTTCCGTGCATCTCCAGATGCCTAGTTTAGAACTAAGAGTATCAAAAAAAGTACTGATTCAATCTTGTAGCCCGAATCACAGATTTGAAGAAGTTAGTCACTGGATCGGCCTGCCTCTGGGAGATCCAGCAGCTGTTGCAGTTTATTTTTGTTAAAAAACAAAATTTTCTTAAATTTACTCAAAGCTTAAAACTAAAACAAACGAATATGAGTTCTCGATACAAAATTCGTGATCAGAATGCAATGTACTTTCTGACAATGACAACCGCAGGTTGGGTAGACGTCTTCACAAGAAAAGAATGTAGAAATTTCATAATTGAAAGTTTAGCATATTGTCAAAAAAACAAAGGCTTAATATTGTATGCTTATGTGATTATGAGTAATCATATACATATAATTGCCTCTGCAGAATATCCCAACGAACTATCCAGTATTATAAGAGATTTTAAAAAGTTTACAGCCAAAAAGGTTAAGTTTTTTTTGACAAATTCTCATAAAGAAAGTAGAAGAATTTGGATGAGACAAGTTTTGGAATGGTATGCGAAAAGAACGGCTGGTAAAAAGGAATTTACCTTGTGGAAAAGCGGTAGCCATCCAAAAGAACTATTTACACCAAAAATAGTGGAACAAAAACTTAATTATATTCATAATAATCCTGTTGCTGATAATATAGTTTCTAAACCAGAAAATTTTATTTATTCAAGTGCAAGTAATTATATTTTAAACGAAGGAATTTTAGAAGTGACTTTAATTGAACCTTCATGCGATATTGGGTTTATATTTTATTAATATAGAAAAAAGAAATGTAGCCCAAATCGAAGATTTGAAGAAGTTAGTCACTGGATCGGCCTGCCCCTGAGCTTGCCTCGGGGAGATCCAGCGCCAGTACCATTGGTTGTTTGTGAAAGGGCATATTACTTATGTTCCACACAAGCACAAAATAAACTAGTGCTTGATCTGAGATCAAGCATTCTCTTCCGTGCATCTCCAGATGCCTAGTAAAGAACTAAGAGTTTTAAAAAGCGCTGATTCCAATCTTGTAGCCCAAATCGCAGATTTGTAGAAGTTAGTCACTGGATCGGCCTGCCCCTGAGCTTGCCTCGGGGAGATCCAGCGCCAGTACCGTGCACAAGCGCACACATATATAAACACACACACACACACACACACACACACACACACACAATAAACTAGTGCTTGATCTGAGATCAAGTATTCTCTTCCGTGCATCTCCAGATGCCTAGTTTAGCACTAAGAGTATCAAAAAAATCATTGATTCATTCTTGTAGCCCAAATCACAGATTTGAAGAAGTTAGTCACTGGATCGACCTGCCCCTGAGTTTGCCTCGGGGAGATCCAGCGCCAGTAACGTTCTGAGCTTGCCTCGGAGAGATGCAGCACCATTTAAAAGACACATTTTAATCTATTCATCCACATCAAACAATTCAAACTATAAAACGTATTAAAATCAGTCTTATTAAAATAAATTTAGAATTTGACAATGTTCTAGTGATATTGTAGGGCATTTAAATAAATTTTTATTCTATGATTGATTTTCCAATTCAAGAAAAAGAAAAAGTTGAGGTAGTTGAAGCGAGTGTTAATCTTAACTATCTAACATTACGAAAGTACTTAGGCGTTCTAGGAATTGCCATGCCATTCGTTTTAATAATGGGAAATGATTTTTTGATAGAAGAGTCAATTAGTCATTATTACTATACCAAGATGTCTGTAGTTTTTACAGGGACATTGATTGCTTTTGGCCTCTTTCTAATTTCTTATAAAGGATATGATAAAAAGCAAGAAGAGTTGGTATCTGATAATGTGATAACCAACCTAGCAGGACTATTTGCCTGGATAGTGGCTTTTATTCCAACAGCTTGTTCCTATTGTGCGGCTGGTGTTCCGAATGGCCACGATGATATTGTCAGGACTACAATCCATTTAGTCAGTGCCGGGATGTTCATGATTATTATGGGATACATGGCTTATATCCAGTTTGCCAAAAGTAAAAAGACGGATGCCATAACAGTAAGAAGAAACAGGATCTTCAGATTTTGTGGTTTATTAATCTGGGCTGTTGTGATCCTTTTGTTATTAGAACATACCCTAGGTTTTCAATTCTCCAGCTCGGATGTATTTTGGGGGGAGACGGTAGCTTTGATTTGTTTTGGAATTGCTTGGTTGATAAAGAGTAAATCTTTGGGTAAATTTGGATTGTAAACGAGGAGAAGGAATTATTCCATAGAATAAGAAACTGTTACAAAAAATGTTCTGCCATTAGAAGGGATAATTCCGGGTCCAGGATAACCAGTAGCCCTTCTGGTGAAATAAGATTGATCTAAGAGATTGTTGATTCCTCCTTTTATTGTAAAGAATTTAAAATTATACGAAAGCATTAGGTCTGAAATGTTGTAGGAAGAAATTGGTCCAATAATTCCAGATCTTTTGTCTCCTCCTTCAGCGATTGCAGAATTTTGAACATCTGTGTATTGCTTGGACAGATAGGAAAATTGATATGCTAATTCGAAATTTTTAAATCCACAATTTATACCAAACTTTACATTTGCTCCTGGAATAAATTCTACTTGTTTGCCAACAACATTGCTAATTTCAGATTCTAAATATTTGGAATAAGTGAAAGCTGAATTGATGAAGAAGTTTAGCTTATATGATCTTTCTCCAGGTGACATCCATCTAGCTAAGTTTAGATTGATTAATGTTTCTGTTCCGGCAATGACTGCTTGGCCAATATTTTTTCTAACTCGATTTGCTCGGTCATCGAGAACGATACCAATTCTGTCATCATATAACACAGAGTAAAGAGTGAAGTCATAAGAAAGATATTTGTCTACTCTTCCTTTTATTCCAAAGTCAGCAGTTAAGCCCCTTTCGTCTCTTATGTTTGGATCAACAATAAAAGTCGGGCTAACAACCCGAATGTCACTAAATGTAACAGATCTATAGTTTTGAGAAACATTTGCAATAAGATGAAAGCTGTTACTTTTTTTATAACTAAGACCTACTCCCAATAAAGAAAAATTTCTTTTTAATATTTTATCATCTTGTTGAAGAACATTGGAAATTGGATTGCCAGCATTGTCAAAAATAACTTGATTGAATATACCTTGAGATTCAGTTTTAATATATTCGATTCGAATTCCAGGAGTTATGGATAATCTGTCTGAAAGGTAAAATATGTTTTCACTAAATAATGCCAAATTGGTGTTGGGGAAAATGAATTCTGACTGAGAAGGGTAGTCAGGAAACGCTTCAGAATATAAACCGAAATCAGGTTCTGCAGATAAAGAACCAGGACCTTGAATTGATTTGTTCGTCGATTTGTAATATTTGCAGCCCACTAGATAAACGCTATTTTTACCTAACAGTCGATATTTACTCAAGGAACGAAGCTCTCCACCGTAGTTGTTAAATTCACCTAAAATTAAGTCTCTAGGCGTTAGGTAATTGCCATTTGAATCCTTCTCGTCCAAAGAGGTAATTGGATTTTCGTTCAGATTGATGGGGTTGCCTCTATAGCCAACAGATTTTCTTGAAGCGTCTAAACCAAATAAGCTTAAGGAAAAAGTTGTGGATGAGTTGAGTTTATGGTTCAAATATAAATTGTACAATTTCCAATCTACCTCAAACCAATTTCTTTCTCTTGTGCTAAGTCTTGGGTTTTCTACAAACTGTTGATCTGTTAAGCCACCTGCTTGTTTAGCAAGGTATTTGAAATAAGTAAATTCTGAAGTTAGCTTTGTTTTTTTGCTGAAATTATAATCTATAGCTAAGTGAAAATTGTTCGCTTTATAATTTGAATTAGAACGATAACCATCACCTCTTTTGTAGTTGTAAAATCCATTGATAGAAAATTTTCCTTTGTTAATTCCAATGGAGTTAAAACTGTTAAAAGATCGGTAAGAGCTTATCGTTTGGTTTGTGATTATTTCTATTTTTTTAAAAGATGGAATTTTCCTTAATCTAAAATCAATAAGACCTCCAAATTGCGTCCCATATTGCAGGGAGCTAGCCCCCCTGATAATTCTAATCTCTGAGATGGCCTCTGTCGGAGGGGTGTAGTAATTTTCAGGATAGCCTAATACATCCGCGCTAATGTCATAACCGTTTTGTCTTGTATTGAAATTAGAAGTCCTGTTTGGATCTAGTCCTCGACCACCTAAATTTAATTGTAAGCCCCCATCAGATCCCTCATAGATATTAAGACCTGCTACTTGTGCATAGACCTGCCTTCCATTATTGCTAGCAAGATTTCCTTTGATGAGATCTGTAAGGACAACTTCGGTTTTTTTGCCGGCAAAGATGGAAGTTCCTTCGATATCTTTAAGTTGTTTGATGGCAAAAAGTTCTTCTTTTTTAGCAATGATGTCTATTGGACTTAAATCAATTTTAAGTGCTGACATGCTAAAACTATATGCTGTGTCTTTTTCTATTTTAATTGTATCTAAGAGTGTCTCGTATTCATCTGCAAATAGGGTAAAAGTGTACAAGCCAGGAGCTAAGTTCTCAAACTGAAAGGTCCCGTCTAAAGCTGAAACCTCAAGTTGATTGTTGTTGTGATTAAATACTTCTACTCCTGCTAATGGCTGCATGTTAGAATCCAGGATTACTAAACCATTCAAGACATGCTGCGCTTGCATAATATTTGTCACAGCCAAAAGGACAATAATGATATGAAGAATGTTTCTAATCATTAAGTGGTATGATATGTGATTTGCAAAGACTGCGGTAATCAAGTTTCATTAAGTTTGCCTTGGGGTCAATAAAAGGCTGATTTTTTCTACCGTTTAGTGCAGCATAGCTTTCGACATATACCTCAACATTTTCGTGGCCTTGTTCAGTAAAATGCTTCCCCAAATATTGTCCATAGGCTAAAATAAAATCTGGCTGAGTAGACATTTGCTTTTCTTGTACTGGACTTAGGAAGTCGTCATTTTGCACATAAAACCTTTTTCCATTTTCGCCATTTACGATTTTGAAATTAGCATATGCTGTTTTTTCCATCAGCATTACACGCCATGAGAATCGGTACCCCTGCTCCGTCCAGTATACAGAACCAGGATAAGCCAAAGATCTCAAGGGGAAAAGTATTTGAAATATCATAAATAAGATCAAGGTAGGAAGTGTAAATAAATTTAAAAAAGAACTTTGATATGCTTGATCATTTTGAAAAACACCAGGTTTGAGTTTTAATATATTGCTGATAGCTGCTAAAATCTTTTCATGGAAATTAGCATCAAAGAAAATGAGCGTACTAAAAATCATGATGTAAGGAAACATTCCAATTGGGAACAATATCCTAGTTAAAAGATGGAATATCACAACCATAATAAAAGCAAATACTCTCGTAGGTTTCCACATTAAAAAAAAAACGATGGAAAGGTCATATAGTGCACCACCCCAACTAAATAAGTAGTGCATCCATGTTTCATGCATCAGTGATCCTAATAAAGGAAGATTAAATTTTGAAGGTAACCAGATGGCTAAAGGCATCGCTCTAAACATCCAGTCTGGATTCAATTTAGCCAATCCTGCATAGAAATAAACAATGGCTAACATTAATTTTATTACGTCAATAGTCCATTTGGGAATGTACTCCCTAATTATAGAATCATCTTTGTAGGCATCTATAGAATAGGTCGAATGTGCTGGGAGGAAAATCAACAAGAAGCCAATAATTGAAATGAAGTAATAATGATTTAAGTAATAGGTTTTGTCTAAGAGTTCTATATAAGTAAAAGAAATAAAAAAGACCACACTGGCCAATCTATACTTAAAACCAATACTAATCATTAATGCCGCTAAACCACAGACTGCAAAAATTAAATAAATATAAACTCCTGGTACTTTAATAAATGCTAATCCAGCATAATGGAAGTGAAACGAAGGGGCTAAATAAAGTGTTTCAATCCATCCATTGTAAGCAAAACGACTAATGCTAAACAACATAACAAGACCAAATAAAATACGAAAGACTGCCAATGGAGCAGCCTTTGAATTTTTACTAAAGTAGGAAGAAAAGAAAGATCTTGAATCAATCACCATCTGCGTCTATATAATCTACTTGGATGTTGAGTACTTGCATCATATCCACTTTTAATAAAATAACAGACTTTTGGATTTCGTCATATACTTCTAACATTTTGCTATTGTCTTCGTTTATTTGGCTGCCAAAATTTGATGAAATAAAATCTATTTTGTTAACTGCATAAGACCATTGGTTTTTGATCTCCGCTGACAAATCTTCAGAGTGGTTTTTTTCTATCATATAATCAACATACGATTCAAGACTGTTTAATTGCAGTTTACTTTCAAAGCTAATGCCACTGTAAAAATCCTGAACAGCTTCAAATGCTTTTAAGCATAATGCTTTGGAGTAAATAGCTGAATAAGGTGCTTCAACAGATCCAGGCAAGGTGTTTCCTGAAAAGACACCAGCAGGAATCCCAATTTTACCAGCTCTTAAATATTTTTCAATATATAATAAGTAATCATTAACCAACTTGTCAACAGAGGCAATCTCGGAAGCTGCATCATTAGAAATGAAAATCTCTCTGTAGGAGTTTTTCCAATCTTCTAAAACTTCATCTGAAATTTTGAGAAGTCTATCAATAAGGACAGACAAATATTGGCTGTTGTTTTCTCGTTGTAAAAAATTTAAAATTCCTTCGTTAGAATCAGCTGTACCAAACAATAAAAAATCTAGCGCAGGAAAACCTTGGGTGTCATAATTAGAAGGTAATTCTAGATTGTAATTTTTCGTTTCTATGTTATCTATAATGGCTTCCTCATCTGTTGGATAAATGTTACTGAAGTTTCTTAGTCCTATTTCTTCTGCTTTGCCAATATCAAAAAATGCAACATTTTGCCAAGACAAGTAAGAATTAATGTATGCTGATCTAAGAACTTCAAGTGACTCAGTTGAAGGGGCCAAGAGGAAAGATTCATTTGTGCTTTTTAAATCTACCAATGAATTTACATAAGATTCAAAAGATGGAATGATTATGTGATCTGCCCAGTTTTGAAGCATTTCTTTTCTGTCAAAACTATCAGTAGAAAATCCCGCATTTACTTCGTCATCTCCACATGAAATGAAAAGAAGTGATAAACAAATACTTGCAAAAACAATCTTATTGAACTTCATCTGATAAATATTTATTCAGCTGCTTGTGCAACGGTGAAAATAAATTTAGTAGCGATCAATTCAGAAATAGCATCAAGAGTGCTTACTTCAAGATCCCAAAAACCATTGCCTTCCAATAATTGAGATATAAAATCATCTACTTCTTCGTTTGAAAACAAGGCTTCTGTGCTATTTGCTTTTCTAATAAATCTAAGACTATATACAAATCCAAACCCTTCAGACAAATCATGAAAAGCCCCGCCAAAATCTTGTGCTGCTAAGGCACTTTTACCGTTTTGTAAATAATAGATCGCTGTGATTGCGGTAACTTGAGCAAGATTATCTTTTATAATATTAGCCTGTTCATCTCGTGTGCTATAGTCACCAGCAATAATTGCAGCCCTACCAAGTTTGAAAGCCTCAAATATGTCAGTAGCAATCCCTGCAAAATCTGCATCCTCATCTACTCTCAGCAGATATTTGTTTAAGAAATTACCTTCTCCTAAAGTCGAAAGGGGATTAGAACTGTCGGTTGATATTCCAAACAAATAACCATATGCCTCATCCCATTTGTGTTCCATGTTGGTATACGATTTTCCTTCAACAGTAGTACCAGCATCGTTGCTAGCTATATTGTCAGAATCATCAAGAACTGTTGTACTTAAGTAATTATTGCAAATCTGATCTATCATCAAAGCACCAATTATGACTTTGTTTACTGCTTGATTATATTCTAGACCTTTTGAGTTAACAAATCTTGCCGATGAGCCATCTGCGATCTGGCCAGGAAGACCAGCTTGAGCTAAATTTCCACTATTTGGAAATACTTCATAAATCTGAGCTTCAATCCAGTTTTGGATATCTGCTTTAATTTTTGCTGAATATGCGGTATTGGTTGAAAAAAGATCTGCAGAAGCAGCAATTTTCGATTTTACACTTTTTGTTGACTCGTTTAAGGCATCATCGGAAAAGGGATTAGCATCTTCTCCAGTACTTGTCTCATTTGTATACATTTCAACTAAAGTAGTAGCTGTTTGCTCAGAGTCATTCATCGCAGTAACTAACTCTGAAGCCATGTTTATTCGGATTGTTTGGCCTTCAAAAGATACACTAGAAGCCCCATCTCTAAAAAAGCTATAAGTGCTTGGAATTTCAATTTGAATGCTTTGCTCATCGTCTGTACAAGCCCAAGTAAGGGCTAAAAAGAGCAAAAGAAACATATATTTTGGAGCAAAGGCCATTTCCTTATCTTTATTTAGACTTATTCTTAATAAGCACAATGATAAGGATTATTTTCTTTTTAGGAAATAGATTTTGGTTAAATTTTTTGAAGTTTTTGCAGCGTTGAGCTTCATTCGATTACTTGATAGGTAAAGAAGGCTATGGTATGTTTATGAAGTGCTTGAAAAGCATCAAAAGTTGATCGAACTTTAAAAAAGTATTAAGTAGTACTAAATTTTTAACTCAGGAGTTATATCATAAAATCCCTTGGCTTGAAGTTTATCAACTTGGATACAACCATTAATCAAAACGAAATGAAAAATTTATACACTCTACTAATGTTAGGAATTGCATCCATTGGTTTTAGTCAATCAAAGTCATTTACTAAGCTCCAAGTTGAAGAAGATCTTAGCATTTTAAAAGATAACCTAAAGACATTTCATCCAAATTTATTTCTTTATTCAAGCAGCGAGGATTTCGAATCATTTTTTAATGAAATTGACATTCCAGAAAATGCATCTGAACAAGAGGCTTATCAAATTATTTCTTCTGCAAGTTCTCTGATAAAAGATGGACATACCATGTTTTATCCAGATACCTGGCTCATTTCAAAGCATAATCTGTCTCATCATTTCATTCCATTAAAGGTTTATTGGGATGGTTTAAGTTTGTATTTAGTTGAGAATTATTCTGAAGTAAAAGATCTTAAAGCCGGATCAAAAATTAATTCAATAAATGGTTTGCCATCATCAAAGATTATAAATCGAATGATGACAGGGATGATGAGAGATGGGGATAATATTCAATATCCTATATGGGTGATCAATAATTATTTTTTTGAATATTACTCCTACTTCTTTGGTTGTAAAGAGCTTTATACTTTCGATTTAGAATTTGAAGGATCAGAAAGAAAGGCTACAGTTGTAGGAATGTTAAAAGCGGATTTGCTGGAAAGAGTAAATGGAAAAGTTGAGAATAAAAAAGCAATATATACCGAGTATGATATGCAAAATAAACTAGCCATCTTGACAATAAAAGATTGGCATGATGCATTGCTTAAAAAGTATTATGAACAAAATTTCAAAAAAGAAATTACGAAGATTTTTGAACAAATTGATAAACAAGGTATCGAGCACTTGATTCTTGATTTGAGAAACAACCAAGGAGGGGATTTGAAAAATTCTAAATTAGTGCTTAGTTATTTATTAAATGTTCCCTTTAGGCTAGTTGAAGAATATAAAGTTTTAGATTATGGAACTTTGGTAAATACAAAAGGTCCAGAGTTAGGTATACATAAACCAAAATCAAAAACTTTTGATGGTGATTTATATGTTTTAATTAATGGTGGGAGTTTCTCTAATACATCCATATTTTCATCTGTTTTAAAAAAACATAATAGGGCTACATTTATTGGGACAGAAACTGGTGGTAGCGAATATGTTTTAGCAGCTTACACGAAAAACATCGTTCTTCCAAACTCAAAAATTCAAGTGGAAATTCCAACAAAGCAATTCTTAATTAAAGACTATTCCATTAAGGAACTTTCAGGCGTAAAAGCGGATCATCCTATTGAATTAAACCTAAGTTCCATAATTGATAAAAAGGATGAGCAAAAAGAATTTGCAAAAGGTTTAATAACTAACTGACAACTGAAATCTTGAAAATCGAATTACTTCAATCAAAGGATCTTTCATTAACTGCTGCACTTCAGGTTGAATCTTGGTCTGATATAGTTGCAAGCTTTAGAGCCATTGTAGAAGCAGAGCACTGCTTTCCTTATAAGTTACATGCTCATGGTGAAATCCTTGGCTTGGGTGCTTATATTCTACACGATGAGGTAGCTTGGCTGGCAAATATAATTGTTCGTCAAACTTTTAGAAATAAAGGCCTTGGAAAGAAGATCACAAAACATTTGATAGAAGTTGTTCAAGCTAAAGGTTGTAAGACGATTTATTTGAGTGCCACAAAAATGGGTGCGCATGTCTATGAAAAAATTGGTTTCCAAACTGAAACTAATTATGTGTTTTTCAAAGATTTAGATTTAAGACAAGAGTCTTTATTAAATGAAAATATAATCCCATTTGATTCGAAATTTTATGAGGATATTTTGCAGCTAGATCAGAAAATTTCGGGTGAAAATAGACTTGAAACCTTGAAGCCATATTTAAAAAGTGGATCTATATATTTAGACAAAAACCAAGTTGGAGGCTTCTATTTACCTGAATTAAGAGATGGTTTGATAATAGCAAATACACGAGAAGCTGGTTTGGGTTTAATGAAATTAAGATTTAAATCAAAGTCAGATGCCGTGTTTCCAGTTGATAATATGTGCGCCATGCATTTCATGAAAGAGCGAAATCTTGAGCCCTGGAAAATAGAAAAGAGAATGTATTTTGGCGATAAACGCAAGGTGTTGTTGAAGAATCAGTATAATAGGATCGCGGGGAAGTTAGGCTGATATTCCTAAAAATGTAAAACAGAAAAACTCTAAATGTAAAAATTAAAACTGCTATACTTTTAACTTTATCTTAGCCTAAGAAAAAATACAAAATGAAAATACATAAAATAGCATGGCTCCTTTATTTGGATAGTTGGAATCGGATTGATGAACCAAAGAAGTAATTTTGTTTGAAATATTAATAATGAAAATAATATCCGAAGGCTTTATTCTTGGAATTGTAGATTTTGAAAACTACCACAAGTACTATGAATTAATAGATAATAACAAAGATCGACTAAAAGGATATTTTCCTAAAACAATCAAAGCTGTTCAAAATAGTGAAATGGCCAAAGATTATCTTAAGAAAATGTTTGTTAGATACAGCAATAAAGAAATTTACCCTTTTGGAGTTTATATAAATGAAGAACTAATTGGTTGGATTAGTATAAAGAACATTGATTGGGAAATCGGTAAAGGAGAATTGGCATATTATGTTGATAAATCAAATCAGGGGCATGGAATAATAAGTAAGGCCGTTAAGGAAATAGTAAACTTTTCATTCAGTAAGCTTGAATTGGAAAAACTTTTTATCCGCACTGGGCCAGATAATGTTGGGAGTAAAAAAATTGCATTAAAGAATGGCTTTAAGGAAGAAGGTGTATTGAGGAATGAGTTTAGGATTGGTAATGGTGAATTGATAGATACTATTTATTATGGATTGTTGAGAAGGGAAGTTTAAGTACTTTAAACTGCAATGTATTGCCTAACGCTAATGAATTTTAATATCTGAAGCTTTAACAATGAAAGAAATTTTAAAGATCAATTTCAAAAGATTGAATCATTTGCAGATCTGCATACCGAAAAATAAAGAGGAGGAGGCAAGAAACTTTTATTGTGGATTGCTGGGATTAGAAGAAATAGAAAAACCGGAATATCTTAAAAAGAATGGCGGTTTTTGGTTAAAGATTGCGGATATAGAATTGCACATTGGGGCAGAGGATCTCATTAATCAATCAAAAAGGCACCCAGCCTTTGAAGTTGATAATTTAGAAGAAATAAAAAATGCTTTTTTGAAAGAAGGGATTAGAATTAAAGAAGACAAATCACTTCCATTGTTTAATAGATTTTCATTTTATGATCCGTTCAACAATAGGATAGAGTTGTTAGAAAGTAAAACAAAAGCAATTCCTAAATGATGAGCCGAAGACTAATGTGCCTGCTTCTATTCATACTGTTAAGCCTTAGCATATTTGCTCAGGATAAAGATAGTTTATCGATCAGTAAGCCACTTGTAAACAAAGCCAAATTGCGAACAGCAATTCTTACAGAATCTGCATTTTATGTTGGAGGTATGTCTTATCTTCAATTTGTTTGGTATAAGGATAAAGAACGGGTGCCTTTTCATTACTATGGTGATAGCAAAGGTTATTTACAGGTTGATAAGATGGGTCATGCTTACGGTTCATATCTGGAGAGTTATGTTTGTTATAAGTGGTTGAGAAGTGCAGGTCTAAACAAAAACAAGTCACTATTGTATGGCGGGACAATGGGGATAATATTGCAAACCCCAATTGAAATTTTTGATGGCCTTTATGAAAATTGGGGTTTTTCATGGAGCGATATGGCTGCAAATACTGCAGGTTCTTTGTTGCTAATAGGTCAAGAGATTTTGTTTGATAAGCAATTGTTTAGATATAAGTTTAGTTTTAACAGGTCTCCATATGCGCCTTTGGCGAATGGTTATTTAGGAGACAATACCTTGGAAAGTTTATTTCTTGATTATAATGGACATACCTACTGGGTGAGTACAAATTTGAATAATTATTTGATGAAAGATAAAATGCCAGCTTGGCTAAGTGTATCTCTTGGATATTCTGCTAATGGAATGTATGGTGAATTTGAAAATAAAAGATCTTGGAAAGGTGTTGAGATTCCAGAAACTGAAAGATACCGCCAATTTTTATTATCTGCCGATATAGATTGGACAAAAATACCAACTAAATCAAAATTTCTAAAAGGATTGTTTCAATCTTTAAATTTCATTAAGATTCCAGCGCCAGCCATTGAATTTAATAGTCTAGGTAAGTTGAAAGGGCATTGGATTTATTTCTAAACCAGATTTTGAAAAAGGTTGCATGAGAAATCATTAGTATCTTTAAAAAAAGTTAATAATGAAAGCCTCAATAATTTTATCATTGATATTATTAATCACAGCAAATTTTAATTTTACAAATGCTCAATATAATATTGAATGGGAACATACCTTTGGCTTTGAGAAAAACGATGGAGCCCAATCCATCATTGCTACCCTTGATGGTGGCTTTGCGATGACTGGCTATTGTTCAGATTTGGAATTCAACCTTGATGTTTGGCTGGTTAAAATTGATACGGATGGAAGAAAGTTGTGGAATAAAAAATATGGTACACCCAATGGTATCGAAAAAGGAGTAGACTTATTGCAACTGGAAAATGGTAATTATTTGCTATTAGCCAATTGTAATTCTAAGGGTTCTGGAGCTATGGATCTTTGGCTTTTACTTTTAGATAGTGAAGGGAATCTTCTAGAAGAAAAAACATTTGGGAAAGAAGCAAACGATTGGGCGTCTCAGTTGATCTCATGCAAGGATGGTGGCTTTGGAATTGTGGCAACTACGAATAGTGCTGAAAGGGAAAACAGTAGTATGTGGCTGCTTAAATTGTCTTCTGGTTTGGCTATGGAATGGGAGGGATTTTATGCTGGAGATGAAAATCGGGCTGAATTTTATAAAATCTCTGGAGCGGAGTCAGCAAGCTTTGATTCAAGAGATGAAGCTTTTACATTAGTTCAAACTTCAGATGGTGGTTTTGCTATTGGCGGCTTTCTGTCTGATCCAAAAAATATTACTAATTGCTGGGTAGTAAAGACAGATAATTTGGGTATAGAACAATGGAATAAATCCTATGGAACTTTCGGAGGGGATTATATCAATGGCATCTACGAATCTAATAAGAAGATTGTCGCGGTGGGAGTGAGATACGATAAAAAAGATAATTACAATTATATGATGAATTTTGCAATTGTTGGGAAGGATATCGTAAAACAAAAAAATTTTAATGCAGACGATTTTGAAACGATAGAAGCTTCTTGCCAAACCAAAGATGGAGGCTTTTTACTAGTAGGTTTTAAAGGAGAAAACCTTGGAAAGGCGATGCGTGATAATACAGAACCCAAACTAGATACTTGGATGGTTAAAGTTTCTGAAGCTGGGAACAAGGAATGGGAATATACTATAGATCAGAATACGGAGCACCGAGTTGAAAAAGTAATTGAAACTGATGAAGGTGCTTTTTTGATGGCAGGCTCAAAAAGAAAAAATTCAAGTAAGATGAAAGAGTTTTGGGTGGTGAAGGTGGAAATTGAGAATTAGGTGTATTCAGAAGTAAGGAAAAAAACGCCAGCGGCGAGACATTATTGTAGCCCAGTGTAAACACTGGGTACAAGAAATGAGTTGAATTCATTTGGCGTGATTTTTTTTTAAAAATCATGACAAATGGCTTTTGAGGAGAACTTTGTTTTTCGGGCCTTATCGCTAAAAACGAGGTAAAGAGTTTAATTACACAAGTATCAAAAGTTGATTTTCAATGGTTTAAGTTTTATCTTACAATCCCGGATTAATTCTGAAGGTTTAGACCAATCTTTAAATGGCGCTAAGATTTTAAATAAATTGATTATGAATGAACAAGCTTATGTTTTATTAATCAAACAAGCCTTCAATCTCCTTTCTATAACTAATGCCAATAGGCAATTTATTTCCACCGATTTCTAATTCAGATTGGCTGTATGAACTAATTTTGCTTTTCGCTATCGCGAAGGATCTATGGATTCTAGTAAATTTATTTTTAGGAAGTAATTTTAAAATTGTTCCTAGATTTCCTTTAACAACCAAGCGATCAGATGTAGTGTGGATTCTAACATAGTCTTTCAAACTTTCTATATAAAGAATGTCTTCAAAGATCACTTTGGTTTTTGTCCGATTTACATTTAAAAAAATATGATTAACAACATCCTGTTCATTTTTGCCCGAAGATGCTATTTTCCTTTCACGATATCTATCTACTGCTTTTAAGAATCTATCAAACTTGATAGGTTTTAATAAATAATCTATGATGTCAATGTCATATCCATCTAATGCGTATTCTCTGTATGCAGTAGTAAGGATAACTGCGGGTGGTTTTTTTAATGTTTTAACAAAGTCAATTCCGCTGAGGACGGGCATTTGAATGTCTAAAAAAATTAGATCAATTTTTTTGTTGTCCAGCATGTCAAATGCTTTAACTGCACTATGACTTGTGCCGACTATATTGAGTTGATCGATCATGCCAACATATTTTTCCAGAAGTGCAATTGCTGGTGGCTCATCATCAATGAGCAGGCAGTTTATTGTTTTCATATTTTGTTGCTAATTGTTAATGTAAGATTAAAAAAAGTTTCTTGATTGTCAATATTCAATCGATGTCGTTCTGGGTAAGAAAGGTCAAGTTGGCGTTTGATATTCGTTAGACCTATTCCTTTTTTATAGGCATCATTTAATTCGCCGAGCGTTTTACTTTTGGTATTCCATACTGTACATTTTATGTTTTCTTGATCTGCAGTTATGCTGATTTTGATTGAAGGCTTATCTATGTCTCCACTAGCACCATGTTTGAAAGCATTTTCTACAATTGAAAGTAATATCAATGGTGAGATAGGGGTGCTTAAATTACCAGCGAACTGGTAATCAACGTTTAATCGGTCTCCATATCGAACTTGCTCCAGGCCAATAAAATCACTTATCACATTAACCTCATCTTGAAGAGCTACTTGTTCAGTCTTACTCTTGTTTAAAATGTAATCCAAAATTCCAGAAAGGCGTTGTATCATCTCTGGCGCCTTGGGAGATTCTGTTACTACATAAGAATATAGATTGTTTAGAGTGTTGAAAAGAAAATGTGGATTTATCTGTGCTTTTAAAAATTTAAGTTCTGTAGCTATTTTTTCATTTTCTAATAAGCGTATTCTTTCCTTTTCTATATTTCTTTGATAATAAGATTCCCAAGACAATATTGCAAAAGCTGG